>DAIEEM010000309.1 GCA_027325905.1 Rhodocyclaceae bacterium | reverse complement strand
CTCGTCGAAAGCGACGTTGCCGTCCGTGGTCAGGGTGCTTCGGAACGGCAGAGCCTTCACTTGCGCAACCTTGAGTGCGGCCCACTGTTCCTTGGTCGGATGGAAGACGCCGGCGGCAGGTTTCGCCGACGCTTCAGGCGGCGTCTGCTGGGAGCGCTGGGCCGTGGCGCGCCAGGCGAAAAGCGCCGCGACGGCCAGGGCGACAAGAGGCAGGGTTCGCCGCAGGGCGGACTTGATGCTTGCGGACATGTTTTGCTTTACGTTTCCTTGGTCGATCTCGGTAGGCGCTTTCCGTCATCCGGAGCCGCCGCGCGCTTGCGCATGGGCGTGGGGTGAAAATCCGGCATAATTGTTGGCCCGCGCCGGCGCAGGAACATGGCAACGGCCTGCCCCGGGTTGGGCGCGTAGTTTGGACGCTCTCCTTGACATTACATTGACACCCGATGCGCATCCTCCTGGTCGAAGACGACGCTAAGCTTTCCCAGCCCATGGGTGTCGCCTTGCGCGAGGATGGCTACGTCGTCGACATCGTCGGCAGCAAGAGCGCGGCGCTGGCGGCGGTGGACACCGTCGGCTATGACCTCGCCGTGCTCGACATCGGCCTGCCCGACGGCACCGGCTTCGACGTCGTCCAGCACATGCGCAGCCGCAACTCCGCGATTCCCGTGCTGATTCTGACGGCGCGCGACGGCGTGGAAGACAAGGTGCACGGCCTCGATCTCGGCGCCGACGATTATCTCGTCAAGCCCGTTGCGCTGAAGGAGCTGGCGGCGCGGGCGCGTGCGCTGATCCGGCGCGGCCATTGCGGTTCGGGGCCGATGCTGCGCGCCGGCGGCCTCGATCTCGACACGGTCGGCCGCCAGGCCTTCCACCAGGGGCAACCGCTGCCGCTGACGGCCCGCGAATGGGGCGCCCTCGAGTACCTGGCGGCGCGCGCCGGGCGCATCGTCGCCAAGGAGCAACTGCTCCAGGCCTTGTGCGGCTGGGACAACGACGTCACCGTCAACGCCGTCGAGATGATCGTGCACCGGCTGCGCGCCAAGGTCGAGTGCTGCGGCGTGAACATCCGTACCGTGCGCGGCCTCGGCTACCTGCTCGAACGCGATGACCGACCCTAGCCTGCGCCGCAGCTTGCTGCGCTGGTTGCTGTGGCCGCTGGTACCGATATTGCTGTGCGGCGCCTACATAGCGTTTCGCCTGGCCTGGGGCGCGAGCCAGGATACGTTCGATCTTTCGCTGCTCGATTCGGCGCTCGATCTTTCGCACCAGGTGAGCGTCGTCGACGGTACGCCGGTGCTCGACCTGCCGGCCGCGGCGCGGCAGATGCTCGCCACCAGCAACGAGGACCGGGTCGTGTACGTCGTCAGGGGCAGTTCGGGCCAGGTCATTTCCGGCGCGGCCGGCCTGCCGATCAAGACCTTTCCCACCAGCGAAAGCCGCCAGCAATACTACGACGTCGTCGTCGCCGGCACGCCGATGCGCGCCATCGCGCTGCGCAGCGACTTGGAAAGCGGACGCAGCCACGTCGATATTGCCGTGGCGCAGACGTTGAAGGCGCGCGATCGCATATTCGTCAGCATCCTGGTCGGCCTGCTGGTCCCGGAAGTGCTGCTGGCCGCCGCGTCGCTCGCCGTGATCTGGTTCGGCGTGCGTCGCGGCCTGGCGCCAGCCGAAGCATTGCGCGGCGAGATAGTCAGCCGCTCGCCGCAGGATTTGCACCCCATCGAGGAGTCGTCCGCTCCCATGGAATTGCGGCCGATCCTGCATGCGATCAACGAACTGCTGGCACGCCTTGATGCGGCGCTGGGCGGCCAGCGCCAGTTCATCGCCGATGCCGCGCACCAGTTGCGCACGCCGCTGGCGGTGCTGCGGGCGCGTATCGAACTGGCGCAGGGCAAGCCGGGCAGCGTGCCGCAGGAAACGCTCGACGATTTGCTGGCGGCAACCGAACGCACGACGCGGCTCGCCAATCAGTTGTTGTCTCTGGCGCGTGCCGAGCACATTCACGCGGCGGGCGAAACCTGGGACCGCGTCGATCTCAAGCAATTGGTGACGGATATGGCGGGAGACTGGGTCGTGCGCGCCGCCGGGCGCGGCATCGATCCCGCCTTCGAACTGGATGCCGTCACGATCCGCGGCAACGCCTTCCTGATCCGGGAGATGCTGGGGAACCTGCTCGACAACGCCGTCCGCTACACGCCGGCCGGCGGCATGATCACGGTGCGGGCGAAGATGGAAAACGCCAGGGTCAGCCTCGAGGTCGAGGACACCGGCCCCGGCACACCGAAGGAATTCCGGGAAAAGGTGCGGCAGCGCTTCTATCGCCTCGCCGCCGCGCAAACGGAGGGCTGCGGCCTGGGCCTGGCGATCGTCGACGAGATCGTCAGCATGCACGGTGCGGAACTGCGCTTGTCCGAACCCAGCCAGGGCAGCGGCTTGATCGTTACCGTGGAGTTCCCGGCGCTGTCGCCGCAAGAGTCGTTGCGCTAGCTGGCCCCGGGTTGTCGGCTAGCCCGCAAAGAATTCCTTGACCCGGTCCATCCAGCCCTTGGCACGGGGGTTGTGGCGCGCGGCATTGCCCTGGCTGATTTCCTCGAACTCGCGCAGCAGCTGCTTCTGCTGGTCGGTCAGGCTCACTGGCGTTTCGATGACGACGTGGCACAGCAGGTCGCCGTGGCCGATCGAGCGTACGCCCTTGATGCCCTTGCCGCGCAGGCGGAACACCTTGCCGGTCTGCGTTTCGGCGGGAATCTTGATTTTGGCGCTGCCGTCCAGGGTGGGGATTTCGATCTCGCCGCCGAGTGCGG
>DAIEEM010000294.1 GCA_027325905.1 Rhodocyclaceae bacterium | reverse complement strand
ATGCCGACGTTGCGCGTCAATCCCTCCAGCTTCTCGCCCAGTTCCCACAGCATGCGCAGGCCGTCGTCCGCTTCGACGCGCTCGCCGATCGCCGGCTCCTGCTCGCGCGCCTTCGCCAGCGTGATGCCAATCTCGTTGGGGATGAGCTTGGCGAACTGGTCGACGAAGTTGAACGGCAGGTCGAGGACGCGGCCGACGTCGCGCACCACGGCCTTGGCCGACAGCGTGCCGAAGGTGGCGATCTGCGAGACGGCGTGGGCGCCGTACTTTTCCTTGACGTAATGGATGACGCGGTCGCGGCCTTCCTGGCAGAAGTCGATGTCGAAGTCGGGCATCGAGACGCGCTCGGGATTGAGGAAGCGCTCGAACAGCAGCTCGTAGCGCAGCGGGTCGAGGTCGGTGATCAGCAGCGAATACGCCAACAGCGAACCCGCCCCCGAGCCGCGCCCCGGCCCCACCGGCACGCCGTTGTTCTTGGCCCACTGGATGAAGTCGGCGACGATCAGGAAGTAGCCGGGGAAGCCCATCTGCTGGATGGTCTCGATCTCGAACTCCAGCCGCTCGGCGTACTGCGGGCGCTGCGCCTCGCGCGCCGCGGCGTCCGGGTAGAGGCGGCTCAGCCGCAGCTCCAGCCCCTTGCGCGATTCGACGGCGAGGTGCTCGTCGAGCGTCACCCCCGGCGGCGTCGGGAAGATCGGCAGCCGGCTCTTGCCCAACTCGATGGTGAGGTTGCAGCGCTTGGCGATCTCGACGGAATTCTCCAGCGCCTCGGGCAGGTCGGCGAACAGTTCCGCCATCTCGGCCTGCGACTTGAAGCACTGCGCCGCGGTGAAGGCCTTGGGCCGGCGCGTGTCGGCCAGCACGTAGCCCTCGGCGATGCAGACGCGCGCCTCGTGGGCGCGGAAGTCCGCCGCGTCGAGGAACTGGATCGGATGCGTCGCCACCAGCGGCAGCCCGGCCGCGCCGGCCAGCGCGACCGTGGCGCCGACCAATTGCTCCTGGTGCGCTTGTCCGCAGCGCTGCACTTCGAGGCAGTAGCTGCCGGGAAACAGCCCGGCCCAGGCGTGCGCGCGCTCCAGCGCCTTGTCGGCCTTGCCGGCGAGCAGCAACTGGCCGACGTCGCCGTGCTGCGCGCCGGAGAGCGCGATCAGCCCGGCGTTGTCGCCGTTCTCGATGGCGGCGAGCGAAATCTCGGCGCGGCCGTGGCGACGCGGCGCCAGGTAGGCCGAGGACAGCAGTTCGCACAGCCGCAGGTATCCGGCGCGGTCCTTCGCCAGCAGCAGCAGGCGCGCCGTGCAGTCGCGCGAGGGATCGCGCGACTCGTTGCCGAAGGCGTCGCCGGCGATCCAGACGTCGCAGCCGACGATGGGCTTGAGTCCGGCGCCGCGCGCCGCCGTATAGAACTTGACCATGCCGAACATGTTGGCGAGGTCGGACAGCGCCAGCGCCGCCATGCCGTCCGCGGCAGCCCGCCCGATCGCCTCATCGAGGCGCACGATGCCGTCGGTGACCGAGTATTCGCTGTGGAGGCGGAGATGGACGAAGCGGGGAGTCGGCATGGGGGTGCGATTTTACTCCGCCGCGCGGCGGTTCCCTCGGCGCCAGCAGGGACAAGCATTGCGGGCAGATGCGGCGGCGGCGGACAGGCGGA
>DAIEEM010000267.1 GCA_027325905.1 Rhodocyclaceae bacterium | reverse complement strand
GTGTCGATCCTGTTGAAGGCGATCGGACTGTCGCCGGAACAAATCCTGTCTACCTTCTTCGAGTTCGATACCTTCCAGTTGTCCAAGAAGGGTATCGAGTTCGAGGTGGTGCCCGAGCGCCTGCGCGGCGAGATGGCTCGGTTCGACATCCTGGACAAGGCCGGCAAGCTCATCGTCGCCAAGGACAAGCGCATTACCGCCAAGCATATTCGTGAACTGGCGGAGGCCGGCGTCAAGAAGCTCGTCGTCCCCGAGGATTACCTCATCGGGCGCGTCGTGGCGCATAACGTCGTCGACGCCGAGACTGGCGAAATCCTCGCCAATGCCAACGACGAGTTGACCGAAGATCTGCTGACCACATTGCTGGCGGGTGGCGTTGATACGCTCAAGACGCTTTATGTCAACGACCTCGACCGTGGTCCCTACATCTCCTCGACCTTGCGCATCGACGAGACCACCGACCAGCTGGCGGCACGCGTCGCCATTTATCGCATGATGCGTCCGGGCGAGCCGCCGACCGAGGATGCGGTCGAATCGCTGTTCCACGGTCTTTTCTATTCCGAGGAGCGTTACGATCTCTCAGTCGTCGGCCGCATGAAGTTCAACCGCCGGGTCAACCGCGAGGGCCTGGAGGGCAGCGGCACCTTGTCGAATGAAGACATCATTGACGTGATCCGCATTCTGGTCGAGTTGCGTAACGGCCGGGGCGAAATCGACGACATCGACCACTTGGGCAATCGTCGCGTGCGTTCGGTCGGCGAACTCGCCGAAAACCAATTCCGCGCCGGCCTGGTGCGCGTCGAGCGGGCCGTCAAGGAGCGGCTGAATCAGGCCGAGTCGGACAACCTGATGCCGCACGATCTGATCAACGCCAAGCCGATTTCCGCGGCGATCAAGGAATTCTTCGGTTCGAGCCAGCTGTCGCAGTTCATGGACCAGACCAATCCGCTCTCCGAGATCACCCACAAGCGCCGCGTCTCTGCGTTGGGACCCGGCGGCCTGACGCGCGAGCGCGCCGGCTTCGAGGTGCGCGACGTGCACCCGACCCACTACGGCCGGGTCTGCCCGATCGAGACGCCGGAAGGCCCGAACATCGGCCTGATCAATTCGTTGGCGCTCTATGCGCGCACCAATTCCTACGGCTTCATGGAAACGCCTTACCGCAAGGTCGAGAACAATCAGGTCACCAACCAGATCGAGTATCTGTCGGCCATCGAAGAGGGCAACTTCGTCATCGCCCAGGCCAATGCCGAGCTCGACAAGAAGGGCCGGCTGACCGACGAACTGGTGTCTTGCCGCTTCAAGGGCGAGTTCGAGCTGAAGGGCCCGGACGAGGTACAGTACATGGACGTGGCGCCGGGACAGATCGTATCTGTTGCGGCATCCCTGATTCCCTTCCTCGAGCATGACGATGCCAACCGTGCGCTGATGGGCGCCAACATGCAGCGTCAGGCCGTGCCCTGCCTGCGCGCCGAGAAGGCGCTGGTCGGCACCGGCATCGAGCGCACCGTGGCGGTCGACTCAGGCACCGCGGTACAGGCGCTGCGCGGCGGTGTGGTCGACTACATCGATGCCAACCGCATCGTGGTACGCGTCCATGACGACGAAACGGTGGCGGGCGAGGTCGGGGTGGATATCTATAATCTGATCAAGTACACCCGCTCCAACCAGAACACCAACATCAATCAGCGACCGTTGGTCAAGGTCGGCGACGTCATCGCCAAGGGTGACGTCATCGCCGACGGCGCCTCCACCGATATGGGCGAACTGGCGTTGGGTCAGAACATGCTGGTGGCCTTCATGCCCTGGAACGGCTACAACTTCGAGGACTCGATCCTGATCTCCGAGCGCGTCGTCGCCGACGACCGCTTCACCTCGATCCACATCGAGGAGCTGACCGTGGTCGCCCGCGACACCAAGCTCGGTGCCGAGGACATCACCCGCGACATCGCCACCTTGGGCGAGGGTCAGCTGGGGCGTCTGGACGAGTCCGGCATCATCTATATCGGCGCCGAAGTGGAAGCCGGCGACGTGCTGGTCGGCAAGGTCACCCCCAAGGGCGAGACCCAGCTGACGCCGGAAGAGAAGCTGCTGCGCGCCATCTTCGGCGAGAAGGCCTCTGACGTGAAGGACACCTCGCTGCGCGTCCCATCGGGGATGTCCGGCACCGTCATCGACGTCCAGGTGTTCACCCGCGAAGGCATCGAGCGCGACCTGCGCGCCCAGCAAATCATCGACGACGAGCTGCGCCGCTACAAGACCGATCTCGCGGACCAAATGCGCATCGTCGAGCGCGACACTTTTGCCCGGATCGAGAAGTTGCTGGTGAACAAGATCGCCAACAAGGGACCGAAGAAGCTCGTCAAGGGCACCAAGATAGCCAAGGCTTATCTCGACTCCATCGATCCGCACCACTGGTTCGACATCGGCATGGCCAGCGACGAGGTGGCGCAGCAGATGGAGAGCCTGCGCGAGAGCCTGGAGCAGACGCGCAAGGACTTCGATGTCGCCTTCGAGGAAAAGAAGAAGAAGCTGACGCAAGGCGACGAGCTGGCGCCCGGCGTGCAGAAGATGGTCAAGGTCTATCTGGCGGTCAAGCGTCGGCTGCAGCCCGGCGACAAGATGGCCGGTCGCCACGGCAACAAGGGTGTGGTCTCGCGCATCGTGCCGATCGAGGACATGCCTTGCATGGCCGACGGCACCTCGGTCGACATCGTTCTGAACCCGCTCGGCGTGCCGTCGCGGATGAACATCGGCCAGATTCTGGAGACCCATCTGGGCTGGGCCGCGAAAGGACTTGGCCAGAAGATCGGCGAGATGCTGAAGCGCGAGGCCGCCGTCGCCGAGCTGCGCAAGTACCTCGACAAGATCTACAACTCCAGTGGCAAGAGCGAGGATATCGACAGTCTCGACGACGCCGAGATCCTGGCCCTGGCGAAGAATCTGACCACCGGCGTGCCCTTCGCCACGCCGGTGTTCGACGGCGCCAACGAGGCCGAGATCAAAGCCATGCTTGAACTGGCCGGCCTGCCGGGTTCCGGTCAGGTGGCGCTCTTCGACGGCCGCACTGGCGAATCCTTCGAGCGCCTGGTGACGGTCGGCTACATGCACGTGCTGAAGCTGCATCACCTGGTCGACGACAAGATGCACGCCCGCTCGACCGGTCCCTAC
>DAIEEM010000256.1 GCA_027325905.1 Rhodocyclaceae bacterium | reverse complement strand
CCTTCGCGCGTCAGGTGGTAGCCGAACGCCGAGGCGTCTCGCGTGAAAGGCACGCCCTGGCCGATCAGCCAATCGATGGCGGCATGGCCGTGTTCGACGACGAAGCGCGTCGCCTCGGCATTGCAGAGGCCGGCGCCGGCAGTCAAGGTGTCCTGGATATGCGCGTCGACAGAATCGGCGGCATCGAGCACGGCGGCGATGCCGCCTTGCGCCCACGCCGTCGCCGTTTCCTCGAGCGAGCGCTTGGTGACGAGAGCGACGCGTCGCGATTGTGCGAGGCGCAGCGCCAAGGACTGGCCGGCCAGTCCGCTGCCGATAACGAGAACGTCGTAGTGGCGAAGGTAGTCGCGTGCCATAGGTCGGCGAATATAGCATGCAGTCTTCGCTACGATTGTCCCTTAACGAGGTGGAACTATTCGCCGGTCGCTTTGTCTTTTATGCAGCGGAAAGGCGCTGTGGGAGCGGAATTCCCGAGTACCCTGTTCAGGTATACTGGTGACTTAAATGACGGGCTTGGACAAGAACAGGGCACATGGGAGACCGCGAAGCAGATCAAGCGCTCGTCGAGCGCGTGCAGGCGGGCGACAAACAAGCTTATGGGCTGTTGGTCGCCAAGTATCAGCGCAAGCTGATACGGCTTCTGTCGCGCTTGATTCGGGACGCCGCAGAAGTGGAAGACGTGGCTCAGGAGACGTTCATCAAGGCTTATCGCGCCTTGCCGAATTTCCGGGGCGACAGCGCCTTCTACACGTGGCTGTATCGCATCGGCGTCAATACCGCGAAGAATTGGCTGGTCGCCAACGGCCGCCGCGCGCCGACCTCGACGGAAGTCGACAGCGAGGAAGCCGAGTCGTATGCCGAAGGCGACCTGCTGCGCGATGCCGATACGCCGGAACATCTGTTGATGTCGAAGCAGATTGCCGACACGGTGAACGCCGCGATGGAGAAACTGCCGGACGATTTGCGGACGGCGATCACGTTGCGGGAGATTGAAGGATTGTCGTACGAAGAGATTGCGCAAGTGATGGATTGTCCGATCGGTACCGTGCGTTCGCGGATCTTTCGTGCGCGCGATGCCATTGCGGATAAACTGCGGCCCCTGTTGGATACCGGGCCGGATCGACGGTGGTGACAAGGCGGTGAGAAGATGAAAACCAGGCTTTCGGGACTCATGGATGGCGAACTCGCCGAGCATCAGGAGCAGGTCTTGTTCGCCGCGCTGCGGCAGGACGACGAATTGCGCGGTTGCTGGCTCGAGTACCAGTTGGTCGGCGATGCGCTGAAAGGCGAACGGGATCTCGGCACCGAGTTGACGGGGCGGGTCATGGCTGCGCTCGACGCCGAGCCGACGGTGCTGGCGCCGCGGATTTCGCACCGCGACCCCTGGCATCGTCCCGCCCTGGCACTCGCCGCGACGCTTGCCGGCATCGCCGTGGTCGGCTGGCTGGCGCTGAACACCGGCCAATCGGCCAGGCCGGTGACCGTGGCGCAAGAGAGTTCGACGCCGCGCGAGCCGGTCATGGTCGCAGCCGCCGTCCAGCCCGTGCGCGAGGATCCGCGGCATTCGCTCGAGATGCAGGAATATCTCGTTGCCCATGAGGCGCAATCCAGTGCGCTCCAGTTCCGCGGCGGCGCCGAGCATATTCGCACCGTGGCGATCATCGGGATGGCGACGTCCAAATGAGGGCGCGGCAGTTGGCTGCCGCGCTCGTCGGGCTATGCCTGGCATTGCCGGTTTGGGCCGATGTACCGGCGGACGCCTTGCAGTGGCTTTATCGCGTCACCGCTGCGGCGCGGAAGCTCACGTATACGGGTACCTTCATCTACCAAAGCGGCAGCAACACCGAAACCTCGCGCATCACGCACCTGGTCCAGGGCGGCAACGAAATCGAGCGCATCGAAGTGCTCGACGGCAGCCCGCGCGAAGTGCTGCGCGTCAACGACGAGGTCAAGTGCTTCCTGCCGGAGACCCACCTCCTGATCGTGGAGCGGCGCAGTTCGAGCGGTCACGCCTTTCCGGCGCTGTTGCCCGCCAGCCTCACCGGACTGACGGAGCACTACGATATCCGCAAGGGCGCGATCAGCCGCGTCGCCGGATTCGAGAGCCAGGCCATCCTCATCGAGCCCAAGGACGACTTGCGCTACGGCCACAGGTTCTGGATAGATACGCGCTCCGGCCTGCTGCTGAAGGCCGAACTTCTCAACGAGCATGGCGATCCGATCGAGACCTTCTCCTTCACCGAATTGCGCATCGGCGGCCCGATCGACAGGAAGGCGCTGGAGGCGCGTCCCGACAAAGTCGGAAACGATTGGAAGATGGTCAATGTCCACACCACGCGCGGCGACGACAACCAGTGGCTGTTCAACGCGCCGCTGGCGGGTTTCCGCAAGGTCATCGGCATGCGGCGGCAGATACGTCCCGACATGCCGGAAATGACCCACATCGTGTTTTCCGACGGCTTGGCGGCGTTTTCCGTTTTTATCGAACCAGTGGCCGCCACCAAACCGGAGATCGGCCAGTTCGCCATGGGCACCGTCAACATCTATAAACGCATCGCCGACAATCATCTGCTCGTCGTCATGGGCGACTTGCCGCCGGCGAGCTTGAAGAAAATTGCGGACGGCATGGAGATGAAGAAGAAATGACGACGAATACTTGCGAGGTTGCGGCGCAGGCCAAGGGCGGCAGCCCGGGCCGAGGCAACGAGAGCGAGGCTCTGGTGACCCGCATTGTCGGCGACTTCATCGAGGTCGAAGTCGCGGCACTGCCGTCTGCCTGCGGCAAGTGCGACGACAAGGGCGGCTGCGGCAAGCCGCAGGCGGGGCCGCGGCGCTATGCCATGCGCAATACCGTCGGCGCCCGCGTCGGCGACCATGTGCTGCTGTCGGTGCCGGGCGGCGCCGTGCTGAAAGCGGCACTGTTGTCGTACCTAATGCCGCTGGTGTTCGTCATCGGCGGCGCGGCGGCGGCAACGGCGTGGCTCGGCGACGGCCTGCCGGCGGTTGCCGGCGCGGTTCTGGGGCTCGCGGCCGGACTCGTCTTCCTGCGCATTTCGCATACGCAATTGGCAACGAGCCGGGAACCCTGGCTGCGCCTGACGCTCAAACGCTGACTTAAACTCATCGACAAGGGAGATCGAGCATGTCCAAGCGACTCTTCGTTTCATTTCTGCTGATCGTCTTTCCGCTGTTCGTCGCGGCGCAGGGCCCGGAACTGCCCGACTTCACCGATCTGGTCGAAAAACAGGGCCCGGCGGTCGTCAATATCAGCACGACGCAGATCATCAAGCAGAACCGCATGACGCCGCAGTTTCCGTTCGACGAGGACGATCCGGCCTTCGACATGTTCCGCCGTTTCATGCCGCATGCCCTGCCCAATACGCCGCCGCACGAATTCAAGAGCCAGTCGCTCGGTTCGGGTTTCATCATCAGCGCCGACGGCCTCATTCTCACCAATGCCCACGTCGTCGAGGGCGCCGACGAAGTGGTGGTCAAGCTCACCGACAAGCGCGAATTCAAGGCCAAGGTGCTCGGCGCCGACCAGCGTACCGACATCGCCCTGATCCGGATCGAGGCGAACGGCCTGCCCGTCGTCAAGATCGGCGACCCCAACAAGCTCAAGGTCGGCGAATGGGTCATCGCCATCGGCTCGCCCTTCGGCTTCGACGCCAGCGTTACCGCCGGCATCGTCAGCGCCAAGGGCCGTGCGCTGCCGCAGGAAAACTACGTGCCCTTCATCCAGACCGACGCCGCCATCAATCCCGGCAACTCGGGCGGCCCGCTGTTCAACATGAAGGGCGAAGTCGTCGGCATCAACTCGCAAATCTACAGCCGTTCCGGCGGCTACCAGGGCATCGCCTTCGCCATTCCCATCGACGTCGCCATGGACGTCCAGGCGCAGCTCAAGGCGTCCGGCCACGTCAGCCGCGGCCGCCTGGGCGTCGTCATCCAGGAGGTGACCAGGGAACTCGCCGATTCCTTCGGCCTGCAGAAGCCCACCGGGGCGCTGGTGACCAGCGTCGAGAAAGGCAGTCCGGCGGAGAAGGCCGGCATTGTCGCCGGCGACATCATCCTCAAGTTCGACGGCAAGACAGTGGCCCAGTCGGGCGACTTGCCGCACATCGTCGGCGCCACCCATCCGGGTACCAAGACGACGCTGCAGGTGTGGCGCAACGGCGCGACCAGGGACGTCGCCATTGCCGTCGGCGAGATGCGCGAGGAAAAAGTCGCGGGGCGTACGGCGCGGCAAGGCAAGCCAGCGGACGCGGCTGCGGCCAATAAGCTCGGGCTGGTGCTGTCCGAGCCGACCGCGGAGCAATTGCGGCAGTTGGGCATCGCGCACGGGTTGGTGGTCGACGAGGTCAGGAACGGCGGCATGCGTACCGACCTGCGATCCGGCGACATCATCCTGGCGCTGATCAACAAGGGTATGCAGTCGGAGATCAAGTCCATCGATCAGTTCAACGGCCTGATCGCCAAGCTCGACAAGCATTCGACGATCACGCTGCTGGTGCGGCGCGGCGACGGCCAGAGCTTCGTCACCATCAAGGGCGTCGGTGACGACTGAGGCGCTACTCAGGCTCTACGGCAGGACCTACTGCCACTTGTGCGACGACATGCTCGCGGCGCTAGAAGCGCTGCGCCGCGAGTTCTCCTTCACCGTCGAGGTCGTCGACGTCGACGCCGATCCGGCGCTCGTCGCGAAATACGACGAACTGGTGCCTGTGTTGGAAGCCGGGGGGAGGGAGCTTTGTCATTACTTCCTCGACGCGGCGAAAGTCCGCGAGTATTTAGCCGCTTTCCGCTAAAAAGACATGATGGGCGATTATGGGATTGCGTTTTTCAGCCCGGACAATACCTATCCCACCGTTACCGATTCCGCCAGCAACGAGGTCATCGACGTCGGTGCCCGCTTCAAGTCTTGACGCTGCGGATCGCCC
>DAIEEM010000212.1 GCA_027325905.1 Rhodocyclaceae bacterium | reverse complement strand
GCTTCGGCATGGGCGAGACCACCGCCCTGATCGCGGCGGCGCATCCGGAGAACGACTACCTCGGCATCGAGGTGCATACGCCGGGCGTCGGCGCGCTGCTCAAGGAGATCGCCACGCGCGGGCTCGCCAATCTGCGCGTCGTCCAGCACGACGCCGTCGAGGTGGTCCGCGACATGCTGCCGGCGGGCTCGCTCGCCGGCATCCACATCTACTTCCCCGACCCCTGGCCGAAGAAGCGCCATCACAAGCGTCGCCTGGTGCAGCCGCCCTTCGTCGCCCAGCTCGCCGCGCGGCTGGCGCCCGGCGGCTATCTCCATTGCGCCACCGACTGGGAAGAGTACGCGCAGCAGATGCTCGACGTGCTGGGCGCGGAACCGCTGCTGGAGAATACCGCCGCCGGCTTCGCGCCGCGCCCCGAACATCGTCCGCTCACCAAGTTCGAAGAGCGCGGACGGCGTCTCGGCCACGGCGTCTGGGACGTAATCTTCAAGCGCCGCGACTGAACCGCCGCGCTCGATGGCGCCGGGGCGGATATATCCCACAACGCCGGCAGGGCTGGCATATTGCGGGACAGCGCCTAGACTGCGCATATGGACCAGACCATTCCATCCGGCCACTTCCTGCGTCATATCAGTGACCTAGCCGAAAAACAGGAAGTCCTCGCCCACAGCCCCATCCACTCGGCCGCCGGCGCGATGTTGGTCGACAGCGGCGAACGCATCACGTCCGAGCTTTACGACGACCTTAAGCATCATCTGCTGCCGTCACTGGAGGAATGCTTGACGGTCGGCGATGCCGTGACGGCGACGGAACTCGCCCAGGCGGTCGAGGAGTTGCTGGCCGACGAGCCGGCGTTTGCGTCGCTGATGCCCGACGAAGCCGAGCGCCAAAAAGTGGTTCGCGTCTTCGCCGCGATTCCGCTGTCGCAGCCACTGGCCTTCAAGCTCACGGTAGCGCGCGAGGAACGGCCGGAGGTGTTGCGCCACAGCCTGCAGGTGGCATATTGCGCGGCGGCGCTGGCGCATCATTCGCACCTGCCTCCCCACGAGATCGTCAATGCCGCGGCAGCCGGGCTGTTCCACGATCTCGGCCTGCTGCACATCGATCCCGAGTTGCTGCGCGGCCTACGGCCTCTCAGCGAGCAGGAGCGCCACTATCTCTACACCCATCCGCTGACCGCCTACCTCATTCTCGAACGCAACCCGATCTGGCACCCGGTCGTCAGCACCGCCGTGCTCGAGCATCACGAACGCATCGACGGCAGCGGCTATCCGCAGGGCCTGACCGAAGCCAAGCTCGGCAGCCTCGGGCAGTTGCTGGCGGTGGCGGAACTCGCGGCGACGGTGTTGTCGTACGGCGGCGACTACGCCTCGCGCGACCGCCTCGGCATCGTCCTGCGCATGAACGAAGGCAAGCTCAACCGCGAGCATTGCAGCCACCTGCTGGCGATGTTCCCGCCCTGTTCGGTGCCGGCCGCGGCATTTCGCACGGCCGGCGCGGCGCTCGAACTCCTGGTCGACCTGTCGGTCGCCTTGCTGCGCTGGCAGTCGATCCACAAGACGCTGCCGGCCTCGCCGCTGGCGAAGTTCGTCGACAAGCGCATGGCGCAACTGGGGCACAGCCTCGCCGACGCCGGCATCGACCTTGAATACTGGTCCGCCTTCCACGGCGGCGGCGAACTCGACGGCAAGTCGCTCGGCGAAATGGAAGTCGCAGCGCGCGAAGCCATCTGGCAACTGCGCGCCATCGCCAGCGAGGTGTACCGGCGCTGGGAGCACGTGGCGGCCGGCAGCGGGCCGATCGTAGCGGCGACGCGGGAGTGGCTGGCCAGCGTCGAGGTTCTGGGCGGCGAAACGATCAAGCCGGCAGGAAGGATCGCAGCAGCCGGTTGAGAAAGCGGCGTCCCGCCAGCGTCGGGCGGATGCGCTGCGGCGTCACATCGAGCAGGCCGTCGCGCTGCGCCGCCAGCAGCCGTTCATGCAGCGCGGCGAGCGGCAACCCGGTGCGCTCCTCGAACAATTGCGGCGCAAAGCCGTCGGTCAGGCGCAGGGCATTC
>DAIEEM010000207.1 GCA_027325905.1 Rhodocyclaceae bacterium | reverse complement strand
CTGGCAGTGCGTGCGGGACTGGCAGGCCGGCCGGCGCTTCCCGCTCGAACTGATCCGGCACTATGAGCGCTAAAGTCGTCGTCGGCATGTCCGGCGGCGTCGATTCGGCGGTCGCGGCGCTGCTGCTCAAGCGCGCCGGCTACGACGTCGTCGGCCTGTTCATGAAGAACTGGGAGGACGACGACGATGCCGACTACTGCTCGACGCGCCAGGACCTGATCGACGCCGCCGCCGCCGCCGATGTCATCGGCATCGACTTCGAGGCGGTGAATTTCTCCGCCGCGTACAAGGAACGGGTGTTCGCCGAGTTCCTCGCCGAATACCGCGCCGGGCGCACGCCGAACCCGGACGTGCTGTGCAATTCCGAGATCAAGTTCAAGGCCTTCCTCGATCACGCCATGCAACTGGGCGCCGACAAGATCGCCACCGGCCACTACGCGCAGGTGCGCGAGTTCCGCGGCGCCCTGGGCAGCGAATGGCAGTTGCTCAAGGCCGAGGACGGCACCAAGGACCAGAGCTATTTCCTCTACCGCCTCGATCAGGCTGCGCTTGCGAAGACGCTGTTTCCCGTCGGCCATCTCCACAAGCGCGAGGTGCGCCGGATCGCCGCCGAGGCCGGCCTGCCCAACCACGCCAAGAAGGATTCCACCGGCATCTGCTTCATCGGCGAACGGCCGTTCCGCGAGTTCCTGGCGCGCTACCTGCCGAAGGAGCCGGGCGAGATCCGCGCGCTGGACGGCGACAGGCCGATCGGCCGCCACGAGGGCCTGATGTATTACACGCTGGGCCAGCGCGAAGGACTCGGCATCGGCGGCGTCAGGGGCGCCCCCGAAGAGCCTTGGTACGTCGCCGCCAAGGACATGGCGCGGAACATCCTCTACGTCGTGCAGGGCCACGAGCATCCGGCGCTGTTGAGCGACCGCCTGGCGGCGACGCAATTGTCGTGGATCGCCGGGCACCTGCCGCATACCCATTGGGTCTATGCGGCGAAGACGCGCTATCGCATGCCCGACGCCGCCTGCGAAATCGAGAACGTCGATACCGAGCGCTGCGAGATCGTTTTCGCCGCGCCGCAATGGGCGGTGACGCCTGGACAGTCGGTCGTCGTCTACGAGTCGCGGGTATGCCTGGGCGGCGGCGTAATCGCTTAAAGGCTGGCGGGGGCTGGCGGAAACCATTTATACTTCATGGGAATATGCCGGTCGGGACCGCCGAGGCGCCGCGCCGGGCGGGACAAGATGAGGAAGTTCGCACCCATGAAGATCATCACCGCTGTGTTGTCGATCCTGGCGTCGCTATGGCTGGCTGCGGCGCCCGGCGCGGCCGCAGCGGTAGCCCCGTTCGCGGTGCCGCGCCTCGATTCTGCGCTGGTCTACGACGAGAGCGGCGACCCGGCGACTTTCGATCTTTCCAGCATCATCGCCGGCATCGAGAAGGTTCCTGACATCGTCGTTTACCCGGTCGCGCTGCAATACGGCAACGTCGAAGTGGCCGTCGCCACCCAGGTGACGCGGGCGGTGCGGGTTGTCGGCGCCGAGGACGGCGGCATCGCCGTGCTCTATCCCGACATCGGCGAGCCCTACCGCAGCGTCTTCGCCAAGATCATCGAAGGCATCGAGGACAAGGCCAAGGGGCGAGTCTCGAGTTACGCCGTCGGCGCCACCCAGAACGTCCCCGAGTTGGTCGCGGAGCTGCGCCGCCAGGACATCCACGTCGTCATCGCGCTCGGCCGCAACGGCCTGAAGACGGCGATCGGTCTCGACCGCGACATCGGCGTCGTCGTCGGCGGCGTGGTCTCGGCGCCCGAAGCCGACATGCACGGCATGGCGGTGCATAGCCTGGCGCCGGACCCGGCCTTGCTGTTCGACCGCCTGCGGGCGATGATGCCGGGCGCGCGCCGCGTCTTCGTCGTCTACGACCCCCGTCAGAAC
>DAIEEM010000202.1 GCA_027325905.1 Rhodocyclaceae bacterium | reverse complement strand
CATGCTGGAAGCCATATTGCTTCGCGCCGGCTACCGCGTCGGCCTCTACACGTCCCCGCATCTGCTCGCCTACAACGAGCGCGTGCGCATCGACGGCCGGCCGGCCGTCGATGAAGCGCTGTGCGCCGGTTTCGAGAAGGTGGCAGCAGCGCGCGGCGACGTGCCGCTGACCTATTTCGAATACGGCACGCTCGCCGCCTGGGAAGTCTTCGCCGCCCAGCCGCTCGACGCCATTATTCTCGAAGTCGGCCTTGGCGGCCGGCTCGACGCCACCAACGTTTATGAGCCGGACTGCGCCATCGTCACGGCCATCGACCTCGACCACACGGATTACCTCGGTTCGACGCGCGAGCACATCGGCTTCGAAAAGGCCGGCATCTTTCGCGCCTGCCGCGCCGCGATCTGCGGCGACGCTGGCCCGCCGCAACGGCTCGTCGATCACGCCACGGCCGTCGGCGCCGATCTGCAGGTGTTTGGCCGCGAGTTCGGCTGCGTCCGGCAGGAAGGTCAGTGGCAGTATTGGGGGCGCGGCGGCAAGCGGAGCGGACTCGCCTATCCGGCGTTGCGCGGCGCCAGCCAACTGGCCAACGCGTCCTGCGTGCTGACCGCGCTCGATGCCCTGAAGGACAAGTTGCCGGTGGCGATGCAGGACATCCGCCGCGGCCTGCTTGAAGTCGAACTGGCGGGCCGTTTCCAGGTGCTGCCGGGGCGGCCGACGGTGGTGCTCGACGTCGCCCACAACCCGCAGGCGGCGCGCGTGCTCGCCGACAACCTCGGCAACATGGCGTTCCACCCGGCCACCTGGGCGGTGTTCGGCATGCTGCGCGACAAGGACATCGCCGGCGTCGTGCGCGCCGTCCGCCATCGCATCGACCGCTGGCTGCCGTGCACGCTCGACGGACCGCGCGCCGCCAGCGCCGAGGAACTGGCCGCGATCCTGGCGGACGAAGGCGTCGCCGGGCCGTTGCCGCGTTTCGACACGCCCGCCGCGGCCTTCGCGTTCGCGCAGGAGAATGCCGGCGGGAATGATAGAATCGCAGCCTTCGGATCGTTCCTGACGGTGGCCGACGTGATGCGTTCCCTCGGGCGCAAGGCGTGAATCCCATGGCAGAAAGTGAAGCGTCTCTCGACGAGCAGTTGGAGTTGAAGAAGCGCGCCAGGCGCCGCCTGGTCGGCGCTGCCGCGTTGGCCCTGCTGGCGGCGATCGTCCTGCCGATGGTCATGGATCACGAGCCGCGTCCGGCGAACCAGGACATCCAGATCCGCATTCCCAGCCAGGACGCCGCCAGCGGCATCGTCACCCACGTGCTTCCGGGCAAGCTTGCTCCCACGCCGTTGCCGCCAGTCGTTGAAGCGCCGCCGGCCGCCGAACCCAAGGTCGAGGTGGAACCCGAGGCAAAGCCCCAGGTCAAGGCGGACGCGAAGCCGGAGCTCAAGCCCGAATCCAAGCCGGAACCTAAAGCCGAGTCCGTCGCGCCCAAGGCCGCCGCTGTCCCAACGCCTGCGGCCGCTCCCGCCAAGGCCGCGGCAGCCAAGCCGGCCGACAAGTCCGCGGAACAGAAAGCCGAAGAAGCGCGTGCGGCCAGTGCGCTGGCCGGCGGCGACGCTGCCGCTCAATGGGTCGTCCAGCTCGGCGCCTACAAGGAAGCCGGCAACGTCAAGCTGCTGCTGGCCAAGCTCAAGGGCATCGGCTTGCCGGCCTACACCGAGAAATTCGATTCGCCGCAGGGGCCGCGGATGCGCGTGCGCGCCGGCCCGTTTCCTAGTAAGGAAGCGGCGGAGAAAGCGAAGGTCAGGGTCAAGATCATCGGCGTCGACGGGCCGGTGGCGCCGAAGTAGGTAGCGTGACGGCTTTCGATTTTGCGCTGCTGGCGGCGCTGGGTGCGTCGGTCCTGCTGGGTTTGTGGCGCGGCGTGGCGAGCGAGTTGCTGGCCTTGGCGGCGTGGGTTGCAGCCTTGGTCGCGGCGCGGCATTTCGGTCGCGAGGCCGGCACGTTGCTGGCGCGCTGGATTGCCGATCCGGCGGTGAGCACGGCAGCAGGATTTGCTGCCGTATTCGTCGCCGTGCTGGTACTCTTCGCGCTTGGGCGCTTCATTGCTTCGATGCTGTTGCGGGCGGT
>DAIEEM010000198.1 GCA_027325905.1 Rhodocyclaceae bacterium | reverse complement strand
GAAGGAAGTCCCCTTGGGGGACCCCGAGCGGTTCTTGCCCCCCTGGGGGAAGAACGCCGCACAGCGGCGTTGTCGGGGGCGGACCACTCATGCGGCGAAGGCGAAGAGATCGGGGGTCGCCGCCGCCTCCGGCGGCAGCTTGGCGATGGCCGGCGCAATGGCTTGCTCGATGGTCTCCAGCGGCTGCTCGATCAGGCGCCAGTTGCAGCGCAGTCCGCCGCGGCCGTCGGCCTGGATCCAGCTGGCGCGCGCGGCGAACGACAGCGAACAGGGCGGCGCGGCGCGGCCGAGCCGGCGCGCTTCGATGGCAATGCAGACGGCCAGCAGCCGCGCTGCCTCCTTGCGCAACCAGGCTTCGGCGCCGTCCTGGATCTGGCGCGGCGTCGCCTCGGGCGGCAGGGGCAAATGGAGGACGCCGTCTTCGAGCGCGGCGGCGCGGCGTCCCGTATCCAGCGCCAACACGATCCCGCCGCCGAGGTAAGGCAGCCGCGCGCCGTCGCGCCAGCGCGCGCCCGGATCGGGCGCGTCGCAATCAAGCCGCAGCGCGAGTTGCGGAGGACGACGTCTCATCGCGGTACAGGCGGGGACTGATGCGGCGCATCTCGTTTTCGATCCAGGTTTCGGCGCGAAGGCTGATATCTTCCGCGCTTAGCCCGGCCGGGTCAATTGCCGGACCGATGCTGACGGTGACGAGGCCGGCGCGCTTGAAGAAGGCCTTGCGCCCCCAGCATTCGCCCGAGTTCAGCGCCACCGGCACCACCGGCGCGCCCGACTGGACGGCGAGATGGGCGCCGCCGACCTTGTAGCGCTTCTTCTGCCCCGGCGGCACGCGCGTGCCCTCGGGGAAGATCACCACCGGGTAGCCTTCGGCCAGGCGCTGCTTGCCGCGCTCCGCCACCTGCATCAGCGCCTGCTTGCCGGCGCCGCGGTCGATGCCGACGAAGGGCATCAGCCACAGCCCCCAGCCGAAGAACGGCAGCCAGTGCAGTTCGCGCTTGTAGACGAAGGACGGCAGGCGGAAGATCTCCTGCAGCATGATCGTCTCCCACGCCGACTGGTGCTTGCACAGCACGACGCAGGGCCGCGCGGGAATGTGCTCGCGGCCGATCACGCGGTAGTCGATGCGCAGCAGATGCTTCGTCAACCAGGCGGCCGGATGCACCCAGCCCATGACGAAGCGGCGCCGCTGCAGCGCCGGCAGCCAGAACAACAGCAGTAGCACCGTAACGAACAGCGGCGTCAGCACGACCAGCGCCAGCATGAACAGGGCCGAGCGCAGGAAGGTCATGGCGCGACGAGCTTCGTGACGGCTGCGGCAAGATCGGGAAAGACCGTCGTCACGGCAGGCAGCGCCGGATCGTCGACCGTTTTTTGTCCTTTTCCGGTCAGCACCAGGATCGGCTGCGCGTCGACGGCCACCGCAGCCTGCAAGTCGCGCAGGGAATCGCCGATCACCGGCACGCCGGCCAGATCGACGTTGTAGCGCGAAGCGATGTCGCGCAGCAGGCCGGCCTTCGGCTTGCGGCACTCGCAGTTGTCGGCGCTGGTGTGCGGACAAAAGAAAATCGCGTCGAAGCGGCCGCCGACCTGCGCCGCCGCCTTGATCATCTTCTCGTGGATGGCGTTGAGCACATCCATTTCGAACAGGCCTTGGCCGACGCCCGACTGGTTGCTCGCGACGATCACCCGGTAACCCCACTGGTTGAGCCGCGCGATCGCATCGAGGCTGCCAGGGATCGGCCGCCATTCCTCCGGCGATTTGATGTACTGGTCGGAGTCGTAGTTGATGACGCCGTCGCGGTCGAGGATGACGAGCTTCATGCGGAGAGCTTCGAAAGGTCCGCAACTTGGTTCATGGCTTGATGCAGGACGGCGAGCAAGCCCAACCTGTTGGCGCGCAGCGCGGCGTCTTCGGCGTTGACCATGACGGCGTCGAAGAAGTTGTCGACCGGCGCCTTGAGCGCGGCCAGCGCTTGCAGCGAGGCCGTGTAGTCGCCTTGCGCGAAAGCGGCGTCGGCCTTAGGCTTCACTTCCGCCAGCGCCCTGTCGAGCGCGATTTCGGCGGATTCCTTGAACAGCGACGCTTCGACCTTGGCCACCACCGCGCCGTCCGCCTTCTTCAGGATGTTGCCGACGCGCTTGTTGGCGGCTGCGAGGCTGGCGGCTTCCGGCAGCGCCGCGAAGGCGCGCACCGCGGCGAGGCGCTTCGGAATGTCGCCGAGGCGCTGCGGACGCAGGCTGACGACGGCGTCGACTTCCTGCGCCGAGTAGCCCTGCTCGCGCAGGCTGCCGGCGAGTCGTTCGTAGATGAAGTCGGCAAGTGCCATATTGGCAGACTTGAATTCACCAACGTTGCCAAAAGCATTGGCAGCCGTTGCCAGCAGGCCATCGAGCGGCAGGTCAAGCTCGCCCTCGCTGAGCATACGGATGACACCCAAAGCATGACGGCGCAACGCAAACGGGTCCTTGTCGCCCGTCGGCACTTGGCCGATGCCGAACATACCAGTGAGAGTCTCCAGCTTGTCAGCCAGTGCCACCACAGTCCCCACGCGGCCGCGCGGCAAGCTGTCGCCGGCGAAGCGCGGCTTGTAGTGATCTTCAATGGCGTCAGCGATATCCGTGTGCAAACCGTCGTGAAGCGCATAGTAACGGCCCATGATGCCTTGCAACTCGGGAAACTCGCCGACCATGTCGGTGAGTAAGTCTGCCTTGGACAATCGGGCGGCTTCTGCAACGCAGCCGACGAGTTCATCGTCATCCGGCGAGAGCTTGAGGGCAATTGCTGATGCGCTGCTTGCAACACGCACCATGCGATCCAATTGCGTGCCCAGCTTATTGTGATAAACGACCTTTGCTAGCCCAGGCACTCGATCACCGAGCGGCTTCTTGCGGTCCTGGTCGAAGAAGAACTTGGCGTCGGCCAGGCGCGGACGCACCACGCGCTCGTTGCCGCCGACCACCGCCGAAGCGTCGGCCGGGCTGATGTTGCTGACAATGAGGAACTTGTTGGTGAGCTTGCCCGCGGCGTCGAGCAGCGGGAAGTATTTCTGGTTCGCCTTCATCGTCAGGATCAGGCATTCCTGCGGCACGGCGAGGAAGCTTTCCTCGAACCGGCCGATCAGCACGTTGGGCCGTTCGACCAGCGCGGCGACTTCGTCGAGCAGGGCCTCGTCGGCGATCGGCTGGCCGCCGGCCTGGGCAGCGGCCGCGGCGAGCTGGCGCGCGATCTCGGCACGGCGCGCATTGAAACCGGGGATCACCGCGCCTTCGGTTTCGAGTTGCGCCGCATAACTGTCGGCATCCTTCAGAACGATCGTGGGCGAGGCCGCTTCGAAGCGATGGCCGTGCGTCTCGCGGCCGGCAGTCAAGCCGAGCACGGAGATCGGCACGACCTCGGCGCCATACAAGGCGACGAGCCCGTGCGCCGGGCGCACGAAATTCACCGTGCTCCAGCCGTCTTCCAACTGGTAGGTCATCACCTTCGGGATCGGCAGCGCGCCGAGCGCGGCTTCGAGCGCCTTCTGCAGACCCTCTGCCAACGTCGCACCCTTGGCCGTGCTGTCTAAGAACAACACGTCGGCCTTGCCATCCGATTCGCGGCGCAGTTGCGGCACCACGGTGGTGTCGGCGCCGAGGGCGGCGAGTTTCTTCAGCAGCGTCGGCGTCGCGTTGTCCGCGGCGTCGAGGCCGACCGCGGCCGGCATGAGCTTCTGCGTCACCGAACGGTCGGCGGCTTGCGCCGACACTGCCGTCACGTGCGCAGCCAAACGACGCGGTGAAGCGTAAGGCTTAATCGCGGAAGAGTCGGCAATAAGGCCTTGGGTCTTGAGGCTCTGGCCCAGCGCCTGGGCAAAAGCTTCGCCCAGCTTCTTCAGCGCCTTCGGCGGCAGCTCTTCGACGAAGAGTTCGACGAGCAGGTTTTTCGAATCGCTCATGTTCAGGCCGCCTTCTTCGCTGCGAGTTGCGCCAGCACTTCTTCGGCGTGCGGCCGCGGCGCCATCGGGAAACCCAGCCGCGCGCGGCTGTCGAGGTAGCTCTGCGCCACGCTGCGCGCGAGGTTGCGGATGCGGCCGATGTAGGCGGCGCGCTCGGTGACCGAGATGGCGCCGCGCGCATCGAGCAGGTTGAAGGTGTGCGCCGCCTTCAAAATCTGCTCGTAGGCCGGCAGCGCGAG
>DAIEEM010000195.1 GCA_027325905.1 Rhodocyclaceae bacterium | reverse complement strand
CGCCCGATGACCGTGCTCTACCGCCGTCCCCGCCAGGCGTGGCTGGCGGCCCTGATCGAGGAAGGGCGCGGCGCCAACCTGCGCCTCGCCCCCGCCGACCTTTCCGGCGTGCGCCGGCTCATCAGGGCGCTCAAGACCGGTGAGGCCGCCGGCATGCTGCCCGACCAGGCGCCCGGCGCCGGCGAGGGCCTCTGGGCGCCGTTCTTCGGCCGCCCCGCCTATACGATGACGCTGGCGGCGCGGCTCGCCGAGACTGGCGCCACCGTGCTGTTCGCCTACGCCGAACGCCTGCATTACGGCGCCGGCTACCATCTCAAGCTGTTCCCGTTGTCGCAGCCGCTGACCGGTGATCTCGCCGCCCGCGTCGCCCGGATCAACGCCGAGCTCGAAAGCCTGATCCGCCACTGCCCCGAGCAATACCTCTGGGGCTACAACCGCTACAAGGCGCCCGCCGGGGCGCCCGATCCCGTATGAAAGGCACTCCACGCCCGCTGCTCCCACAGGTTGGCGCATGATGTCTTGGGGCGGCCCGGCGGCATCATGACAAGAATTGCGCTTACCCTGATGTGGCTGTGCCACTGGCTGCCCATGCCGCTGCTCGCCCCGCTCGGGCGCGCTTTCGGCTGCCTGATCTATTTCTTCGGCCGTAGCCGGCGCCATGTCGCGCTCACCAACCTAAGGTTGTGCTTTCCGCAAATGCCCGAACGCGAACGCCGGGCGCTGGCCTGCCGGCATTTCGAGGCTTTCGGCCGCAGCTTCCTCGAGCGCGGCCTGCTGTGGTGGGCATCGGCCGCGCGCATCCGCCGCATCGTGCGCTTCGAGGGCCGCGAGCATCTCGAAGCCGCCAGGGGGCGCCCGGTCATCCTGTTCGTGCCGCATTTCGTCGGCCTCGACATGGGCTGGACGCGATTGACGCTGGAACTGGACATGGTCAGCATCTACGCCAACCAGAAGAACCTCATGTTCAACGCCGCGCTCTACGAAGGCCGCATGCGCTTCGGCGATTCGCTGCTGCTGTCGCGCCAGGAGGGCACGCGCAAGGCGATCCGGGCGATGAAGGAGGGCAAGCCCTTCTATTACCTGCCCGACATGGACTACGGCGAGCGCGACACCATCTTCATGCCCTTCTTCGGCGTTCCCGCGGCGACCATCACCGGGCTCTCGCGGCTGGCGCGCATGGCCGACGCCGTGGTGGTGCCCGTCGTCACGCGCATGGCCGGCAACGGGTATGTCGTCGCCATCGGCGCGCCGTGGCAGGGCTATCCGGGCGACAGCATCGAGGCCGACACGCGGCGCATGAACGCCTTCATCGAAGGCGAAGTGATGAAGATGCCGGCGCAGTACTTCTGGCTGCATCGGCGCTTCAAGACCCGGCCGCCCGGCGAAAAAGGGGTCTATTGAGCCGTCTATTCGGGGACCGGCGCCGCCGTCCTCGGGTATGATTTTCGGATGTTCAAGAATCCGTCGACGGAAACCATCCGCGAAATCCTGCGCACGGCGAAGACCATCGCCGTCGTCGGCTTTTCGCCCAAGCCCGACCGCCCCAGCTACAACATCGCCCGCGCCCTGCAGGATTTCGGCTACCGCATCATTCCGGTGCGGCCGCAGCTTGCCGAGGGGCTCGGCGAGAAAGCCTACGCCAGCGTCGCCGATCTGCCCGAGCCGCCCGACGTGGTGGACGTCTTTCGCGCCCCGGACGCCGTCGATGCCATCGTCGACGCGTGCATCGCCATCGGCGCCAAGCGGCTTTGGCTGCAGGAAGGCGTCGTGAACGAGGCCGCCGCCGCGCGCGCCCAGGCCGCCGGCATCCTGGTCGTCATGGACCGCTGCATCTGGCGCGACTACAAAGCGCTGCTGTCGTGAAAATCCGCTTCACCAAGATGCACGGCCTGGGCAACGATTTCGTCGTGCTCGACGCCATCAACCAGGCTTTCGTGCCGACGCCCGCGCAAGTGCGCTTCCTCGCCGACCGCCACTTCGGCGTCGGCTGCGACCAACTGCTGGTGGTCGACAAAGCGCAGCGGCCGGATGCCGACTTCCGCTACCGCATCTTCAACGCCGACGGCGGCGAGGTCGAGCAGTGCGGCAACGGCGCGCGCTGCTTCGCGCGCTTCGTCCATGAGCGCGGCCTCACGCCGGCGCGCGAGATCCGCGTCGAAACCCGGTGCGGCATCATCGCGCCGCGACTCGAAGCCGACGGCGACGTCACCGTCGACATGGGCGTGCCGCGCTTTGCGCCGGCCGAGATTCCCTTCGTCGGCGACTCGGACGCCGCCGTCCAGCCGCTGCAGGTCGGCGCGCGCGAGATCGGCGTCAGCGTCGTCTCGATGGGCAACCCGCACGCCGTCCAGGTCGTCGACGACATCGACGCCGCGCCGGTGGCGCACGACGGACCGTTGATCGAATCCCACCCGCGCTTCCCGCAGCGCGTGAACGCCGGCTTCATGCAGGTCGCCGGCCGCCACGCCATTCGCCTGCGCGTCTACGAGCGTGGCGCCGGCGAGACGCTGGCCTGCGGTACCGGCGCTTGCGCCGCCGTCGTCGCCGGCATTCGCCGCGGCCTGCTCGACAGCCCCGTGGAAGTGCAGACGCGCGGCGGCATGCTTTCCATCGCCTGGGCCGGCCCCGGCGCCCCGGTACTGATGACCGGTCCGGCTACCACCGTCTTCGACGGCGAAATCGACATTCCAGAGGAAATCCAATGAAAGCCGACGAAGTCGCCCGCTACCTGCAGGATCATCCCGAGTTTTTCGACCAGTACGCCGAACTCCTGACCCAGATCGTCATTCCCAGCCCGCACGGCGGCCGCGCCGTCTCGATCACCGAGCGGCAGATGGGCGCGCTGCGCGACAAGGTCAAGCAGTTCGAGGCCAAGCTCGCCGAACTGATCCGTTTCGGCGAGGAGAACGACGCCATCGCCGCCAAGGTGCACAAGCTGGCCGTCTCGCTGCTCGCCGCCACCGACAACGCCGCCGTGCTGCATGCGCTCTATTCGCACCTCGGCGAATCTTTCGCCGTGCCGCACGTCGCGCTGCGACTGTGGGGCGCAGCCGGCGGCGGCGAGTTCATCGAATTCGATGCCGTCAGCGCCGAGGCGCGCGAATTCGCCGAGAACCTGGCGCATCCCTACTGTGGCCCCGGCGCCGGCCCCGACGTCATGGACTGGTTCGGCGAAGGCGGCGCCCACGTGCGTTCGCTGGCGCTGCTCAGCCTGCGCCAGGGCGTCATGACCTTCGGCCTCATCGCCTTCGGCAGCGAGGAGCCGCAGCGCTTCTACCCCGGCATGGGCACGCTCTATCTCGAACAGATCGCCGAGATGGCGTCGGCGGCGCTGGTGAGAACGCGGGAACGCGAACTGGTTTGATCGGGACAAGGTGAGCCCGCTCGAATCCGTCGAGCAATTTCTCTCCGAGCTAGAGCATCAGCGCCGCGCCAGCGTGCACACGCTGACCGCTTACCGGCACGACCTCGAAGCCTTGCTCGATCTCGCCGGCGACACCGACGCGCGCAGCCTGCAACCCTTCCAGTTGCGGCGCCAGGCCATGCAATTGCACGGCCGCGGCCTGGCGCCGCGCTCGCTTGCCCGCGTGCTCTCGGCCTGGCGCGCCTGGTATCGCTGGCTGGCCAAGCGCGGCGAGATCGCACGCAACCCCTGCGAGGGCCTGCGCGCGCCCAAGCAGCCCAAGCGCCTGCCCAAGGCGCTATCCGTCGGCCAGACCATGTCGCTGCTCGACGCGCCGGCCGAAACCGCGCTCGAGCTGCGCGACCTCGCCATGTTCGAGCTGTTCTATTCGTCCGGCCTGCGCCTGGCCGAACTCGCCAGCCTGGACGTGCGCGGCGGCCTCGATCTCGATGCCGGCGAAGTCACCGTCACCGGCAAGCGCGAGAAGACGCGCATCGTGCCGCTCGGCGCCAAGAGCGCCGCAGCGATCCGCACCTGGCTGGTCGAGCGTGCCGCGCTGACCAATCCCGATGAGCCGGCGCTGTTCGTCAACCGCAGCGGCAGCCGGCTCTCGCCGCGCTCCATCGAGCGCCGCCTCGATCTCTGGGCCAGGCGCCACGGCGTCGAAATGCATGTCCACCCGCACATGCTGCGCCATTCCTTTGCCTCGCACGTGCTGCAATCGTCGGGCGACTTGCGCGCCGTGCAGGAAATGCTCGGTCACGCCAACATCGGCACGACGCAGATCTATACGCACCTGGATTTCCAGCATCTCGCCAAGGTGTACGACGCGGCGCATCCGCGGGCGAAGAAGAAGTGACGAATCCGGGCGGCGGCCGAACAGTCTCGGCCGCGGACAATTCGCCTGCCCGGATTCCGATGCGGCGTGGAGGGTGTCGCCGCGCCGCTTGATCTTGCCGCCCGCAGCGGGCAACATGCCGGCCTTCGCAACCGCATCCCGGCGCCATGACCCAGTTGATACTCCATCCCGGCAAGGAAAAGTCCCTGTTGCGCCGCCATCCCTGGATCTTCGCCGGTGCGGTCGAGCGGCTCGACGGCCGCGCGCGGCCGGGCGACACGGTCGATGTCGTCGCCGGCAAGGGCAGGTACGAAGGACAGGTACTGGCGCGGGCGGCGTGGAGCCCGTCGTCGCAGATCCGCGCCCGCGCCTGGTCCTTCGATCCGAACGAGACCATCGACGACGCCTTCTTCAAGCGCCGCGTCGCCGCCGCCGTGGCGCGCCGCGCCGCCCTGCCGGAACTCGACGGCCAGGAAGGGCTGCGCCTGATCCACGCCGAATCGGACGGCCTGCCCGGCGTGATCGCGGACCGCTACGGCGACACCGTCGTCGTGCAACTGACCAGCGCCGGCGCCGACAAGTGGCGCAACGCCATCGCCGGCGCCCTGCAGAAGGCGACGTCTTGCTCCCGCATCTACGAGCGCTCGGACTCGGACGTGCGCGGCCGCGAGGGCCTGGAGCCCGTCAGCGGCTGGCTGCGCGGAGAGGCGCCGGCGGGCGACGTCGTCATCGACGAGCACGGTATCGGGATGAAAGTCGACATCGTCGCCGGCCACAAGACCGGCTTCTACCTCGACCAGCGCGACAACCGCCTGCTACTGCGCCGGATCGCGGCGGGCAAGCGCGTGCTCAACTGCTTCTGCTACACGGGCGGATTTTCGCTGCAGGCGCTGGCCGGCGGCGCGCGCGAGGTGGTTTCCATCGACAGTTCGGAGCCGGCGCTGGCGACGGCGCGCGCCAATCTCGCGCTCAATCCGCAACTCGACGCCGGCCGCGCGCAGTGGTGCGGCGCCAACGTCTTCGACGAACTGCGGCGCCTGGGCGAGGCCGGCGAGCGCTTCGACCTCGTCGTCCTCGACCCGCCCAAGTTCGCGCCCTCGGCGAGCCACGTCGAACGGGCGTCGCGCGCCTACAAGGACATCAACCTCAACGCCTTCAGGCTGCTGGCGCCGGGCGGCATGCTGATGACCTACTCGTGCTCGGGCGGCGTCAGCCCCGAGATCTTCCAGACCATCGTCGCCGGCGCCGCGCTCGATGCCGGCAGCGACGCGCGCATCGTCAAGCGCTTGCAGGGGGCGGCCGATCATCCGGTGGCGCTG
>DAIEEM010000192.1 GCA_027325905.1 Rhodocyclaceae bacterium | reverse complement strand
AACATCGTGCGCATGGCGCGAATACTGTTCGCGGTGCCGCAAGGAGCGCCGCAATGAGGCGCGCAGGTGACCTCGATGTCTCGCCCGATGTGGGCGCGACGCTTGAGATGCCACGAATTCAATATCGCCTTGCATTTGATCGGCTCGTCAATGCGGTTAGATTCCGCGTAGGTGGGCGAATTTCAACAGCCTGCTAGGTTTTCATCACCCCGCCGGCTGCGCCCGCGCGGCGCACGCTCAAATGCGGTCGAGACGCGCGGCGTCGAGTTCCTCGTCCATTTCGCTGTGTATCTCCGCCAGTTCTTCCTCGTCGATGCCCAGGTAGTTCAGGGCGGTGGCGCCGTGCGCCATCCATTCCGCCTCGTCCGGCATATCGAGGAAGCAGGCGATAAGGTGGTCGGCGAGAATCGAGATGGCGGTGAGCCCGCGCACCTCATCCGGTATGTCGGACGCTTCGTCGGCGAGGATTTCGAAACTGTGATGCAGGCGCGTAGCCTGGATGATGAGCGCCGGCAGTTGCCAGTTGCGCGCGAGCATGGCGCCGACGGCGACGTGATCGGTGCCGTGGCGCTCGTTCTCCGTTTCCCAGATCGGCTTCGCCGAACGGTTGGCCAGCGCCAGCGTGTCCTTGTAGTCGGCGAAGCGCTGCATCAGGATGGGGATGCCGCAGTCGTGGAAGAGGCCGAAGGTGTAGGCGTCCTCGCGCGTGACGCCCGGCACGCGGCGCGCCAGGCGGGCCGACACCATCGCATGGTAGTTGGAGCGCTCCCAGAAGCGCTCCATGCTCACGCCCTTGGGGGACAAGGCGCGCTGCAGCGCCAGCCCCTTGACGATGCTGACGACGTTCTTGAGGCCGAGGACGGTGGCCGCCTGCTGCACGGTCTCCACCTTGTAGCGCAGGGCGAAGAACGGCGAGTTGGCGGTCTTCATCATCGACGCCGCCAAGCTCAGGTCGCCGCTGATGAGGCGGATGATCTTGTGGAAATCGATCTCGGGACGACGCGCCTCTTCCAGCAGCGCCGTGACGACGGCAGGGCACGGCGGAATGGAAATCGTCTTGAGGATGTCGGCAACGGAGTCGGCGGCGACCTCGACGCGGGTGGCTTCTTTCAGCATGGCAGCAATCTCCTTGGCAAAGAATTCTCGGAGATCGAGGGCGCGTTCCGCGGAACGCGACGCCCAGCCATGCACGCCCAACGCCTTCAATTGGCGGCCCCGCTGTCGTCGAGCCGGATGGCTCATTAGACCGGAAGCTTTGCGTCCCCGTCTTTCGACGGGTTTGCCCTGATCAACTGCGAAAAATAATACGCCGATTCGCGCGGAACGCAATCCTCGTTTTCAGAGCAGCCCGGAAGCGATGTTGATCGTCAGGGCGACCAGCGTCGTATTGAAGAAAAATGCCAGCACGCAATGGACCAGGCCGGTCCGACGCATCGTGCGGCTGGTGATGCTGACGTCGGCCGTCTGGCCGGAGGTGCCGATGACGCAGGCGAAGTAGAGAAAATCGCCGTACTCGGGCGCGTGGCCGCCGGGAAAATCCAGCCCGCTGGGATTGCCGCGCGCTTCGGCGGCGTAGTAGTCGTGCGCGTAGTGCAAGGCGAACATCACCTGGGTGAAAGCCCAGCACGAAAGGATCGTCAAGCCGGCCAGCGCCATGTGCGCATAGCGCGTCGCCCCGTGCATGTCCTTGGCCACCGCGAGTTCGGCGACGATGGCGCCCAGGCACGCGAGGGCGGCGACGACGACCATGACGAGGACGAGTATCCGCCCCTCGTCCTGCTGGAGTGCCCGCCTGCGCATTCGCTCGTGCGTGGACCAGAACATCATATGAACAGCGAAAAGCAGGTAGAGGCATGCCCCGACGTTCCAGCCGATGATCAGGCGGGTTATCTCGTGGAGCCCGAACAAGGACGGCAAGGCCGCCGCCGTCGCCAGGCCGGCCAGCGCGCAAATGAGCAGCCTGGGCCGCGCCTTGACGAATCGGATCAGCCTCGACGGCTCCGGTGGTAGTGATGTATCTGCCATCGATCCATGTTACCTTGGACTCTCGGTCTCGACAGCAAACCAATCGGGGCTTTTGAACGAAACACGAGCGAGGACACAACATGGGTCTGCTGGTCAACATCGTCGCCGCGGACGAGGACGAAATCGAAGCCGTCGGCGCGTCGGAGCATCCCGTGGAAGAATGGACCGGCGTCGAAGCCAGGGACATCGACACCGTCAAGCTGGCGACGCTGCACTGCCTGCTGAGCGAGGACGGTTTCGAGGAAGCCTTGTGCGCCTACGAACCCGTCTATGCGGCCGACGACGAGGGCGCCCTGGTGCTGCGCATTCCCGACCGCATCGCCGAAAAGCTGGCGCAGCTCGAGGAGGACGCGCTGGAACAGGTGGGCGAAGAACTGGCCGCCACCGAGGAATTCGAAACGCACGGCTGGCCGGTCGAGGAAGTGCAGGCCTTCGTCGTCGAACTGGCCGACCTGGCCCGACTGGCCGATTCGCAAGGCCAGGTCATGCTGGCCTGGATGCATCCGCTGAATACCTGACGCCGAGGCGTCCCGGACAGCAACCCGCCCTGCGGGCGCGCACGCCGAACATCCGCAAAGATGTCCGACAAGGAAAGGCCCGCCGCGGGCGAACCGGGCGGGCCTTTCATGATCGCTTCGCGATATTTATTTTGCGCCCGCAAGACGATCTCAACTCGGCGCTGCCTTGTCGGCCAAGGACCCAAGGTCCTCGATTGTTGCCACCATGAAGTCGTTACTGCGCGTTCCCCTTGATCGCTAGGTTCCTCCTCGGCATGCTTTCACATCGAACGCACTTCCAAGCTAGGTCACGCCATGGCCGAAGTCAATGCGGACGACCGGGAGAAGATGGGCCGCAGCTGCTAATATGGCGGCATGACCGCCGCGCCCGCACCATCGACCGCCGCCGTCGGCGACACCCGCGTCGTCGCCCTGCTCTGCCTCGCCGAGGCACTGAGCATGACGGGCTTCGCCGCCTACCCGGCTTTCCTGCCGACGCTGCGCGCGGCCTGGGGCCTGAGCGGCGCCGAGCCGGGATTCGTCGGCGGCGCATTCTTCTTCGGCTACATGCTGGCAGTGCCGTTGTTGTCGGGCGTCACCGACCGCATCGACGCC
>DAIEEM010000186.1 GCA_027325905.1 Rhodocyclaceae bacterium | reverse complement strand
CGCCGATTGCCGTGACCGACTGCATGATCGCCATGTGCTTGGGATGGGCGGCGACCGCATCGGAGAACAGCTTCTCGAGGCTCCAGCCTTCGTGGGACAGCACGCCGAGGGCCATCAGGGTGGCGCCGCCGAGCAGCAGGGCGGCCTTGATGATCTGCACCCAGGTCGTCGCCTTCATGCCGCCGAAGGTGACGTAGATGATGATCAGCACACCGACGATGATGATGGAGGTCCGGTAGGAAATCTGCGGCACCAGCGTATGCAGCAACTGGCCGGCGCCCACCGCCTGGCCGATCAGGTACCAGAGCACGACGATCAGCGAACCGATCGCCGCCATGGTGCGGACCGGACCCTGCTGCAGGCGGAACGAGGCGACGTCCGCATAGGTGTACTTGCCCAGGTTGCGCAGGCGCTCCGCGATCAGGAACAGGATGATCGGCCAGCCGACCAGCCAGCCGACCGAAAAGATCAGGCCGTAGAAGCCGTTGAAATACACCAGCGCGGCGATGCCGAGGAATGACGCCGCCGACATGTAGTCGCCTGCGATGGCCATACCGTTCTGCAAGCCGGTGACGCTGCGGCCGGCGGCATAGAAGTCGGTCGCCGACTTCGTTCGCAGCATCGCCCAGTAGGTGATGCCCAGGGTGATGGCGACGAAAATCACGAACATGATGATGGCGTGCCAGTTGAGATCCGGCTCGGCTGGGGCGGGGGCGACCGCCGCAGCCGGCGCCGCGACGGCTGCGGGAGCCGCCGCAGGCATTGCGGCAGGCGTCGCCGCGGGAGCCGCAACGGCACCGGCGCTGGCCGCGGCGGCTGGCGCTACGGCGGGGGCCGCGGCGTCGGCAGCGCTTGCCAAGGTCGTCGCAAACAGCGTGACTGAGGCCAGGACTGCAAGAAGGAGTTCTTTTGATGTTCTCATTTCGACGCCTCCGCAATGATTTCGCTGTTGAGGCGATCGAAGACCGTATTCGCCCGATGGACGTAGATTCCCGTCAGAACGCAGGAAAAGAAGATGACGCCGACGCCGATCGGCATGCCGAGCGGAATCACGCTGCCGGCGGCGATGGGCTCGGTAAGGAACTCCCGGCCGTAGGCGACGAGAAGGATGAAGCCAAAATACATAAAGCAGACGATTGCCGACAGCATCCACGCCAAGCCGTCACGACGGCTGACTAACTCGTGGTACTTTGGATTGTTTTGTATCTTGTCCGATATCACTTTAGACATGATGTTGTCCTATATTTGTTAAAATTCCCCCGCGGATCGGCTCTGGTTACCCATACGGCAGTGCCCGAATCGTCCGACTCCGTCTCCTCCACCGCTCCGCCTACCGGCAAGAGCAACTTGGTACTACAGCGCATATCACGATATAGAACGATGCTGACTCGCCTCTTACTCAATACTTACCGCGATGTCAGGATTTGGCCTTCGAATCGCGGGACGCGCGCAATGTTCGGGGCTTGCGTGCGGCGCGTCGGCGCATGACTGCGCCGACGGGTCGGATTTCTTGGCAGGCGAATGCATTTCCGCGGTGTAGTTCTGTTCGGACAGCGATGGACATGGCAAAATCGCCCCGACTCTTTGCCGGATTACAAGGACCGCCATGCGATTGCTCGTGCTCGAGGACGACGTCCAGGTTGCACGCGGCCTCACGGAGGAGCTAGTTCGCGCCGGCTATGTGGTGAATAGCTTCGGCACGCCCAGCGAAGCGGACCAGGCTATCCAACGCGAGAGCTTCGATGTCGCCATTGTCGATTTGGGCCTGCCGCAGGAGGATGGCCTGAGCTTCATCCGCCGCATGCGCGATCAGGGCGTGTCGCTGCCGATACTGATCCTGACGGCGCGCGACACGCTCGACGACTGCGTGACTGGCCTCGATGCCGGCGCCGACGATTACCTGACCAAGCCCTTCCGCCTGGCGGAACTGCTGGCGCGATTGCGGGCCGCGCTGCGGCGGCGGCATGCCGACATCACGTCCCTGCTGACGGTCGGGCCATTGCAGATCGACCTTCGCACGCACGAAGTTTTTTCCGGCGACGACACGTTCGATCTACCGCTGCGCGAGCGCGAGGTGCTGGAAAGCCTGATGGTCGCGTCGCCCGCGGTCGTCAAGAAGGACGATCTCGTTCAGTCGCTGGCGGGCTGGCAGGCCGATCTTTCCGCCAACGCCATCGAGGTCTACATTTCTCGCCTGCGTCCGAAGATCACGCCGCTTGGCCTGACCATACGCAATGTGCGGGGCATCGGCTACCGGCTCGAAGAGCCGAAAACCTGATGGATGGCCTGCGTTCGCGCCTGTACAAGTGGCTGTTGGTGCCGTGGATCCCGCTGCTGCTCGGCGACATGGCCGGCAATTACTACCTGGCGATAAAACCCGCCGACGACGCCTTCGACCATGCCTTGACTAATACTGCGGCGGCCATCGGCGCCCTGATTCAGCGCGAAGGCCGGAACCCGGTATTGCGCCTGACCGCGAGAACGGACACCGCGCTGCGCACCGACCAAGGCGACGCCGTCTACTTCGCGGTATTCCGCGCGAACGGCGAACGGATCGGCGGCGATGCGAAGCTGCCTTTCGTCGGCGAGTGCGCGAACATATGCTTTCGCGACATCGCGCCGGGGCAAAAGCCGCTGCGCCTTGCCATCGTGCCTTATGTGTTCGAAGACGAGCGGCTATTCGTCGAAGTCGCCGAAACGACCAACAAGCGCGACCGCATGGGCCGTCTCGTCGCCGCGGGTTCTGCCGGTTCCAGCCTGGTGATGATTTTCGTCACCCTGATCCTGATCGGCGGCGGTATCAAGGCCGGCCTGAAGCCGCTCGAAAGGGTGCGCGGCCATATCGCCGCCCGCCCGGCGCGCGACCT
>DAIEEM010000141.1 GCA_027325905.1 Rhodocyclaceae bacterium | reverse complement strand
ACGCAGCTCGACTACAAGCGCGTCGGCGGCGGCCTGCTGGTGCAGACGGCCGACGCTGCGCGCATCACGCAAGCGGACGTCAAGGTCGTCACCAAGCGCGCGCCGACGCCGCAGGAAATGGCCGACCTGCTGTTCGCCTGGCGCGTCGCCAAGTACGTCAAGTCGAACGCCATCGTCTATTGCAAGGACAACATGACGGTCGGCGTCGGCGCCGGCCAGATGAGCCGCGTCGACTCTGCGCGCATCGCCGCCATCAAGGCCGAGAACAACGGCCTCACCGTCGTCGGCTCGGTGGTCGCCTCGGACGCCTTCTTCCCGTTCCGCGACGGCCTCGACGTGCTGGCCAAGGCCGGCGCCACTGCGGTGATCCAGCCCGGCGGCTCGGTGCGCGACGCCGAAGTCATCGCCGCGGCCGACGAGCAGAACATCGCCATGGTGGTCACCGGCTTCCGCCACTTCCGTCACTAATCGACACCGTCAGCACATCATGAAACTCCTCGTCGTCGGTTCCGGTGGTCGCGAACATGCATTGGCCTGGCGTCTGGCGCAGACGCCAGGATTGCAGGTGGTCTATGTCGCGCCCGGCAACGCCGGCACGGCGCGCGAGCCGGAACTCAAGAACGTCCCGATCACGGACATCGACGAGCTCGCCGACTTCGCCGAAAAGGAACAGGTGCACCTGACGCTGGTCGGTCCCGAGGCGCCGCTGGCGGCCGGCATCGTCGACCTCTTTCGCCAGCGCGGCCTGCGCATCTTCGGCCCCACCCAGGCCGCCGCGCAGCTCGAAAGCTCGAAGGATTTCGCCAAGCGCTTCATGGCGCGCCACCACATCCCGACGGCCAAGTTCGAGACCTTCTCCGACGCCGCGAAGGCCCACGCCTATATCGACGCCGAAGGCGCGCCCATCGTCGTCAAGGCCGATGGCCTCGCGGCCGGCAAGGGCGTGGTCGTCGCCATGTCGCTCGCCGAAGCGCACGAAGCCATCGACATGATGCTGCTCGACAACAAGATGGGCGATGCGGGAGCGCGCGTCGTCGTCGAGGAATTCCTCGACGGCGAGGAAGCCAGCTTCATCGTCATGGCCGACGGCGTGCATGCGCTGGCGCTGGCGACCAGTCAGGACCACAAGCGCATCGGCGACGGCGACACCGGCCCCAACACCGGCGGCATGGGCGCCTACTCGCCGGCGCCCGTCGTCACGCCGCAGGTCCACGCCAAGGCGATGCGCGAAGTCATCATGCCGACCATCAACGGCATGGCCAAGGACGGCATCCAATTCACCGGCTTCCTCTACGCCGGCCTGATGATCAAGCCCGACGGTTCGCTGAAGGTGCTCGAATTCAACTGCCGCATGGGCGACCCCGAGACGCAGCCGATCATGATGCGGCTCAAGAGCAGCTTCGTCGCGCTGCTCGACGCCGCCATCGACGGCCGCCTCGACAAGATCGAGGCCGAGTGGGACCGCCGCGTGGCGCTGGGCGTCGTGCTCGCCGCCGCCAACTATCCGGACACGCCGAGAAAGGGCGACCCCATCCACGGCCTGCCCGCGCGCGCCGACGACGACGCGCACGTCTTCCATGCCGGCACTTTGGTCGTGAACGGCCAGGTCGTCACCGCCGGCGGACGCGTGCTCTGCGTCACCGCGCTCGGCGACACCGCCAAGCTGGCGCAGAACCGCGCCTACGAACTCGTCGAGCAGATCGAGTTCGCCGGCATGCAGTTCCGCCGCGACATCGGACATCGCGCCATCCGGCGCTGACGCGACCATGCGGGCCGAATGGGCGCGCCGGCAGGCCGACAGCCTGGCCGGCAGGATCATCCTCTTCGG
>DAIEEM010000113.1 GCA_027325905.1 Rhodocyclaceae bacterium | reverse complement strand
CACATGGCGTCGAGCGTATTGGCCAGCCGATATAGCAGCGCGCCGGCGCCGCCGGCGACGAAGAACCAGAACAGCGCGCCGAAGACCGCGTCGTTGCCGTTCTCCAGCACCGACTCGACGGCGGCCTTCGCCACGCCTTCGTCGTCGAGTTGCGCCGTTTCGCGCGAAACCATCCGGCCGACGCGCCTGCGCGCCGCGTCGAGATTCCCTGCGGCGAGCGGAACGGCCACCGCCTGCGCGTGCTCGCCCAAGGCGCGGCCGCCGAGGGCGAAGCAGAGCAGCAGCGCATCCAGCGCCCGGCCGCCCGCAAGCGCACGGCAGGCGGCCCAGGCGAGCGCAACGCCGGGCGCGACGATCAGCGCCCAGGCGAGCAGGCCGCGCAGCCGGTTGCCGAGCGCATGTCCCGGCGCGCCGCGGCGCAGCGCGCGCTCCGTTGCCGCCGCCAGCCGGCCGAAGCCGACGAGCGGATGAAAGCGCCGCGGTTCGCCGAGCAGACGGTCGAGCAGCGCGCCGCCCAATGCGGCGGCGGCGAGGGTCAACAGGGACATGGGATAATTGACGGATGGAAAACGCTCGCAATTCTACGCCGGCCCTGATGGTGCAAGGCTGCACCTCCGACGCCGGCAAGAGCGTGCTGGTCGCCGCGCTGTGCCGCATCCTGCATCGCCGCGGCGCGCGCGTGGCGCCGTTCAAGCCGCAGAACATGGCGCTCAATTCGGCGGTGACCGTCGACGGCGGCGAGATCGGCCGCGCCCAGGCCTTGCAGGCGCAGGCCGCCGGGCTGCCGTCGCGCATCGACTTCAATCCGGTGCTGCTCAAGCCCAACACCGACAAGCGCGCGCAAGTCGTCATCCACGGCAAGGCCATCGCGGACCTCGACGCCCGCGCCTATCACGACTACAAGGCCACGGCGATGGCGGCGGTGCTCGCATCCTGGGCGCGGCTCACCGCCGAATTCGACTGCGTGATCGCCGAGGGCGCCGGCAGTCCGGCCGAGGTCAACCTGCGGGACCGCGACATCGCCAACATGGGTTTCGCCGAGGCCGTCGACATCCCGGTGATCGTCGTCGGCGACATCGACCGCGGCGGCGTGCTGGCGCACCTTTCCGGCACGCTCGACCTGCTGGCGCCGACCGAGCGCTCGCGCGTGCAGGGTCTCGTCATCAACCGCTTCCGCGGCGACATCGGCCTGCTCGAGTCCGGCCTCACCTGGCTGGAGAGCCATACCGGCAAGCCGGTGCTCGGCGTCGTGCCCTACCTGCACGGCCTGTTCCTCGACGCCGAGGACGCGCTCGAACACCACGCCGAGCGCGAAGGGGCGGCGCGGCTCAGCGTCGTCGCGCCGGTGTTCCCGCGCATCTCGAACCACAGCGATCTCGATCCGCTGCGCCTGCATCCGCAGATCGACTTCCGCTGGATCGGCCCGAACCAGTTGCCGCCGTCGGCCGCTCGCGTTGACTTGGTCGTGCTGCCGGGCTCGAAGAGCGTCGCCGCCGATCTCGGCTGGCTGCGCGCGCAGGGCTGGGAGCCTTATCTCCGGCGCCACCTGCGCTACGGCGGCAAGCTCATCGGCCTGTGCGGCGGCTACCAGATGCTGGGCCGGTGGCTGCACGATCACGCCGTCATTGAAGGCCATGCCGGCAGCGTCGACGGACTAGGCTTCCTCGATTGCGAGACGACGATGGAAGCCGAGAAGCAGTTGCGCAGCGTCGGCGGCCGGCTGGCGCTCGACGGTGCGCCGCCGATGAGCGGCTACGAAATCCACATGGGCGTCACGCGCGGTCCGGCGCTGGAGCGGCCCGCCGTCAGACTCGACGACGGCCGCACGGACGGCGCGATTTCGGCCGACGGCCAAATTCTCGGCACCTACTGCCACGGCCTGTTCGAAAAGCCGGAAGCGCTCGCGGCGCTGCTGGCCTGGGCCGGGGCCGGCGACGTCGCCGCCGTTGATCTCGCGGCGCGGCGCGAAGCCGACATCGACCGTCTCGCCGATGCCGTCGAAGCGGCGTTCGACTGGCAGCGCCTGTGGCACCTGCTGCCGAACTGTCCGTAAGACAAGCCCTTGCCGCATCGCCCCGCCGCATGAAAGCGCAGATCGACTTCCCGCAGGAGGACGGCGGCCGCCTCGCGTGCGGCTTTTCGCACCCGCTCGAAATCCTCGTCGCGCATCGCATGGACGAGGTCGCCGGCGTCGTCGCCGCGGCCGGGCGCCAGGCGCAGGCGGGGCGCTGGGTCGTCGGCTTCGTCGCCTACGAAGCGGCGCCGGCTTTCGACGCGGCGTTCGAGGTACGGCCGGCCGACGCTGCGCTGCCGCTGGCGCTCTTCGCCGTCTATTGCGAGCCCGATGCTGGCACGGACGCCTGCGGCGCCGGCGCGTTCGCCTGCGGCCCCTGGCGCATGACGACGCCGACCGCGCAGGTCGACGCCGGCATCGCCGCCGTTCGCCGCGGCATCGCCGCCGGCGACTGGTACCAGGTCAATCTGACGACGCGGCTGCGCGCCGACTTCGCCGGCGACGCCGGCGCGCTGTTCGCGGCCTTGCGCGCGGCGCAGCCGGGCGCCTACGGCGCCCGGCTCGACGGCGGCGCCTGGCAACTGGTCTCGGTCTCGCCCGAACTGTTCTTCGACTGGCGGCCGGACGGCGGGCTGACGACGCGGCCGATGAAGGGCACGGCGCCGCGCCATGCCGATGCGGCGGCGGATGCCGCGGCGGCGCAGGCCTTGCGCGCCTCGGCCAAGGAACAGGCCGAGAACCTGATGATCGTCGACCTGCTGCGCAACGACTTG
>DAIEEM010000110.1 GCA_027325905.1 Rhodocyclaceae bacterium | reverse complement strand
ATGCGGATGGCGTCAAGCTGGCGCGGCCGATGAAGATCGTCGTCGACTGCGGCAACGGCGTTGCCGGCGCCTTCGCGCCGGAACTGTTCCGCCGCCTGGGCTGCGAAGTCGTCGAACTGTTCTGCGAGGTGGACGGCAGCTTCCCCAACCACCACCCAGATCCGTCCAAGCCCGAGAACCTGCGCGACGTCCAGCGCGTCCTCAAGGAGACCGACGCCGAGCTGGGGCTGGCCTTCGACGGCGACGGCGACCGCCTCGGCGTGGTCACCAAGGACGGCGAGATCGTCTATCCCGACCGCCAGTTGATGCTCTTCGCCGCCGACGTGCTGACGCGCGTGCCCGGCGGCACCGTCATCTACGACGTCAAGTGCTCGCGCTGGGTCGCGCAGTCCGTGCGCTACCAGGGCGGCGTGCCGCTGATGTGGAACACCGGCCATGCCTTCATCAAGGGCAAGCTCAAGGAAACCGGCGCGCCGCTCGCCGGCGAGATGAGCGGCCACATGTTCTTCAAGGAGCGCTGGTACGGCTTCGACGACGGCCTCTACGCCGGCGCCCGCCTGCTCGAGATCGTCTCGCGCTGGGCCGACGCCAACTGGCCGCTCAAGCACCTGCCCAACGCCATCTCGACGCCGGAACTGAACATCAGGATGAAGGAAGGCGAACCGCACGCGCTGATCGGCAAGCTGCAGAAGAACGGCAAGTTCCCCGGCGCCCGCGAGTTGTTCACGCTCGACGGCGTGCGCGCCGAATACAGCGACGGCTTCGGCCTCGCCCGCGCCTCCAACACCACGCCGGTCGTCGTGCTGCGCTTCGAGGCCGACAACCAGGCCGCCCTCAAGCGCATCCAGGCCGAGTTCAAGACCGCGCTGGAAGCCACCTGGCCCGGCATCGGCGCCGCCTTCTGATGGACAGCAGCAGCGAAGAAATCTTCATCGGCCGCCAGCCGATTCTCGACCGCGAGCAGCAATTGTTCGCGTACGAGTTGCTGTTCCGCAGCGGCAGCAAGGTCAACGCCGCCAACGTCGACGACGACGTCGCGGCGACGGCGAACGTCATCAACCATGCCTTCGCCGAGCTCGGCATCGAGCAGGCGCTCGGGCCCTACAAAGGCTTCGTGAATTGCGACGAGACGCTGCTGCTCTCGGACATCCTCGAAGTCATGCCGACCGAAAAGATCGTACTCGAAGTACTCGAGACGGTCGAGGTAACGCCGCAGATCATCGAACGCTGCAAGGAGTTGAAGGCGCGCGGCTTCATGCTCGCGCTCGACGACTTCACCAATTACGAAGACAAGTTCCGGCCGCTGCTGGACCTCATCGAGATCGTCAAGGTCGACCTCAAGCTGCTCGATTCGCCCGGCCTCGCTCGCACGACGCAGATGCTCAAGCGCTGGCCGACGCTCAGGCTGCTCGCCGAGAAAGTGGATTCGCGCGAACAGGCGCGCTACTGCATGAATCTCGGCTTCGACCTGTTCCAGGGCTATTACTTCGCCAAGCCGGCGATCATCGCCGGCAAGAAGCTGGGCCACTCGCAGCTCTCGCTGGTGCGGCTACTGGGCCTGGTTCTCGAAGACTCCGACACCGCCGTGCTCGAAGGCGTGCTCAAGCACGAGCCGGGGCTGGCGATGAACCTGATGCGGCTGACCAACTCGGTAGCCACCGGCGTTCTCGTCAAGGTAACCAGCCTGCGCCACGCCATCACCGTGCTCGGTCGCCGCCAGTTGCAGCGCTGGCTGCAACTGCTGCTCTACACCAACCCGCAAGGCGGCAACGTCGCCAGCCCGCTGCTGCAGTTGGCGGCCTCGCGCGGCCGGCTGATGGAACTGCTCGCCATCAAGCTGCATCCCGGGCGGCGCGATTTCGAGGACCACGCCTTCATGACCGGCATCATGTCCCTGATGCCGACGCTGATGAGCGCGCCGTTCGAGGAAATCCTGCGCGGCATCAGCGTCGTTGCCGACGTGCGCGACGCGCTCGAAAAAGGCGACGGCGAACTGGGCAGCCTGCTCAAGCTTTCCGACGCGCTGGAGACGGGCGACGGCCAGGTCTGCCACGACCAATCGGTGAAACTGGGGATCGACGCCCAGACCGTCAACTTGTGCCTCACGCAGGCGCTGGCCTGGGCGAGCAGCATCGCGAAAGAGAACGAAGGCGTCTAGGCGTTGATGTTCGGCGCCGGGGGACACGAGCGGCGTCGGCTACCCACCTCCCTTGGCGCGCGCTCCCCTTTGCACGCGCTCGTCCGAGGAAGGACTGGGACTACAGCCGCTGCTCGACCCAGCCGCGCACCGAAGCGAGCGCGGCGTCGAGATGCTCGGGCTGCGTGCCGCCGGCCTGCGCCATGTCGGGACGGCCGCCGCCCTTGCCGCCGACCTGCTGGGCCAC
>DAIEEM010000095.1 GCA_027325905.1 Rhodocyclaceae bacterium | reverse complement strand
CGCGACAGCGGATCGACGCCGGTGGTCGGTTCGTCGAGCAGCAGCACGCGCGGCGTATGCACCAGCGAGCAGGTCAGCCCCAGCTTCTGCTTCATGCCGCCGGAAAGCTGGCCGGCCAGCCGCTTCCGGAACGGCGTCATGTTCGATGCCGTCAGCATGGCGGCGGCGCGTTCTTGCCACAAGGCGCGTGGCACCTCGAAGAGGTCGGCGTAGAAGCGGATGTTCTCGTCGACGGTGAGATCCTCGTAGAGGCCGAAGCGCTGCGGCATGTAGCTGACGTGACGCTTGGCCTGCTCGGGATGGGCACGGACGTCGATGCCGTCGACGACGATGCTGCCGTCGTCGCAGCGCATGACGCCGGCCAGCATGCGCATGGTGGTGGTCTTGCCGGCGCCGTCGGGGCCGACGAGGCCGAATATCTCTCCCGGCGTCACGGCGAAGCTCAAGGCATCCACGGCCGTCACGGCGCCGAAGCGCTTCGACAATCCCTTGGCTTCGACGATGGCGCCCGTCATGGCGGGCTACTGCAGCTCGAGCTTCGCGTCGGCCGGCATGCCCGGCACCAGCTCGTGGGTCGGGTTGTCGATGTCGATCTTGACCCGGTAGACCAGCGTCACGCGCTCGGCATGGGTCTCGACGCTCTTCGGCGTGAATTCGGCCTTGGCGGCGATGAACGACAGCCGGCCGCGGTAGCGCTTGCCCGGGTAGCTGTCGGCCGTGACGGTGACCTCCTGCCCGAGGCGTACGCGCGCGAGGTCCGTTTCGTTCAGGTAGGCGCGCAGCCAGACGTGGTCGAGGTCGGCGATGGTGATCACCGGCGTGCCCGGCACCACCACTTCCCCGAGTTCGGCCTGGCGCGTCGTCACCACGCCGTCGAACGGCGCCGTCAACGTCGTGTAGCCCTGGACGATATGGGCCAGCTTGGCGGCTTCCTCGGCGTTATGGATGCCGGCCTGCGCTAGCTTGACGTTGCCGGCGGCGGCGGCGGCCAGCGCGCGGTCGCGCGCCAGCACGGCGTCGGCCTGCTTGAGCGTGGTGTCGGCCTGGTCGAGAACGGCGGCGGAGACGAAACCCTGGCGGCGCAAGTCGGTATTGCGGCGGAAGTCCGTGCGGCGCTGCGCCTGCTCGGCCTCGTCGGCGATGACCGTCTTTTCCGTCGCCGCCAACGTCTGCCGCGTTGCATCCAGTTGCCGCTGCTGCACGGCCAGGTTGGCCGCGGCGATGGCGACCTGCTGCGCGTAGTCGCCGTCGTCGAGCTTGGCGACGACTGTTCCCCGCTTCACCCACTGCCCCTCGTTGAAGGGCAACTGGACGATGCGCGACTGGACGGTCTTGAAGCCGAGCACGCTTTCGTGAGCCTCGATGTTGCCGGAAAGCACCAGCGCGCTGGCCGAAGGCGCCGGCGTCAGCCAGGACGCGATCGGTTCGCGCAGCGCCAGCCCGCCGGCCACGACGACGACGACCAGCAGCGCGAATGTTTTTCTTCTTTCCAGAGCCATGGCGCAACTCCCCTTCTAGCCAGCCGCCCCGACCCCGAATTCCGCCTGGGTGACGCGGGACCATGCAAATTGTGCCACTGCGCACCGCCACACGAACGGAATTCTTTTCAGTGCCAATGCGCAAGGGTAAGGGCTTGCCGCAAGGTCTCCGCGAAAAGGTCCGCCGGTCTTGGGAGCGACGTCGAGCTTGTCGCCTGGCCGCAAAGGGTCTATTCTTTTCACAAGAATTGGTATTCAAACCGCGCAAATGGATATCGTCTCCTCCACCTCCGCTTCGCCCGCCGCCCAGTACGGCGTGGCGCAGCTCAGGCTGCAACAGGCCAGGCGCATTGCCGACCAGGCGGAGCAGGCCGCGCAGACCTTGCAGGCGCAGGCGCAAGATGCCCGCAGGACGGCCGAGCGGGCGGACGAAAATGCCCGCTCCCTGGACGTCGCGTCGGCGCAGGCGCAGTCCGAGGCCGGAAAAGCGCGGCAGGGAGCGGCTGCGCTGCAGTCGGTAAATCAGATGGAAACGCAACTCGCGACGGTTGCCGATCGTATCGTCGCCGGACAGCAAAGCGTACAATCTAGTACCCCCGCCAAAGCGGCGCCCGTGGTCAATACCCAAGGGCAGTTGACGGGCACGGTGGTGAACACCACAGCCTAAATCAAGCGAAAGGACGATCATGGCCATCAACGCGTTGGGTTCCTCGACAGGTTCCGCCCAGTTGCAGCAAGCGCTCCAGCAGGCGCAAACGCAACAGGCGCAAACGTCCAAACAAGCGGACGACGCCGCCAAGGCGCAACAGGCGCAGCAGGCACAACAAGCACAGCAGGCGAAGCCCGCGCAGCCCAAGCCCGTCGTCAATGCTCAAGGGCAGACGACAGGCAAGGTGATCAACGTCACCGCCTGATTCGATTTGAGCGGCACGCGGGCATGCGCCCGTTGCTGCCGTAGAAGCGGCATGCGGAAGCCCGATGGGGATACCCGTCGGGCTTCCGCTTTTTGCCGCGGCCGGGTTGCAGCGCGGCAAGGTCCGGCGTCAGTACGCATTGCAGCGCGCAGCGGCGGCGCGCGGAACGCTACAATCGCGGCTGCCTTGAAAGGAAACCCATGTCCGGAACCCGCCTGATCCACGGCTTCCATGCCGTCCTCGCCAAGCTGCGCCACGCTGCCGACGACGTCAAGGAGATTTATCTTGCCGAAGCCCGTCACGATGCGCGCGTGCGCGACCTGTTGCGCGCTGCCGAGAATGCCGGCGTGCGCGTGATGCCGGTCGACGCGGCGCGGCTGGAAGGCATGGCAGCGGGGCAGCGGCACCAGGGCGTCGTCGCCAAGGTATCGGCGCTGCAGCGGCACGTCACGCTCGACGACGTGCTCGACGCGTTGGCCGAGCCGGCGCTGCTGCTGGTGCTCGACGGCGTCACCGATCCGCATAATCTCGGCGCCTGCCTGCGCGTGGCCGATGCCGCCGGGGCGCATGCGGTGGTGGTGCCGAAGGATCGCGCCTGCGGGCTCAACGCCACGGCGATCAAGGTGGCGTCGGGGGCGGCGGATACGGTGCCTTACGTTACGGTGACCAACCTCGCGCGCAGCTTGCGCGAAATGCAGGAACGCAACATCTGGGTCGTCGGCGCTGCCGGCGAGACGGAGCGCGATCTCTACGGCGTCGACCAGAAAGGCGCGCTGGCCTGGGTGCTGGGAGCGGAAGGAACCGGGCTGCGTCGCCTGACGCGCGACACTTGCGACGAGCTGGCGCGCATCCCGATACACGGAACGGTGGAAAGCCTCAACGTGTCGGTGGCCGCC
>DAIEEM010000089.1 GCA_027325905.1 Rhodocyclaceae bacterium | reverse complement strand
TCCGCGCCAGGTGGCGCAGCAGGCCGCCGTCGCCGCAGCCGAGATCGGCGACGTGGCAGGGCCGCGCCGGCAGCAGCGTCGCCACGGCTGCGGCGGCGGTCGCATTGGTCAGGTAGAGCGGCACGCGGCTCTTGTCGGTGCGCCAGAACACCAGCAGCAGGACGACGAACGCGGCCAGGTACCAGCCCGGCGCGACGGCGAGCGTGCTGGCCGCCACGATCAGCGGCGCGAAGGCGAAATGGATTGCCAGCCACCACGGCGGCGCTTCGAGCTTGTATGCGGCCAGCGCCGCGCAGGCGCCTTGCACGGCGGCCGCCGCGAGCGGCAGTTGCCAGAGCTTCGGCCAGACGAGGTAGATCAGCGCCGCGGCGACGACGCTGCCGAGCGCCTGGGCGAGAATCGCGTCGCGTACGGGCGTCGCGGCGGGGACGGACTTTCTCACGCTGCGGTCATGGGCGGTTGAAGTTGTCGACGCAGCGCGTCAGGTCGGTCACGGCGTTGGCCGTGCCCATGACGCAATTTCCGGTCTTCTGCGATGCCTCGCGTCGCGGCGCCGCGGCGCTGCGGCCGGCCGCCTGGCGCGGTTGCGGCGTCAGATCGCTCACCTGCTTGCGCAAGTCCGCCACCTGGTCCTCGTAGCCCTGGATCGTCGCTTGGCAATCATGCGTCGCCTTGTCGCTCTCCGCCAGTTGCTGCTGGTCCTTGGCCCGGATATTCACGCTGCGCGATTCGGCCTTCTCCATCTGCGCGACTTGATCGCGCAAGTCGTCGATGATCAGGTCGTCCGACTCGATCGCCTTGGACAGCAATCTGTATGAAAAAGTCATACCGGCGATGCCGCTGGCGAGCAGCAGCGCCACCACGATCAGGATGCCGTGCCGGCGCCTGGGCTGCGCCGGCGCTTCGCTGCCGAGCGACAAGGACCCGTCGCTGCGGCGGGTGGTGCGCCGACGGTCGTCTCGCCCATGCCTGTCGTCTTCCGCGGCCGGTTCGACGCGTTCGCGCCAGCGCTGGAAGAAGCCGACGGCGGCGTCGATGCGGCGCAGCTTCCACGCCTTGACGGCCAGGCGCAGGCGCGACGCCAAGCCGCTGCCCTCCGGCGCGTCCGGTTCGTCTTCTTCCGCTCGAGGGTCGTGCTTCATGGGACTCCGCAGAGAAAGGACATGCGTGGTTTCTGACCATCCTCCCAGGCAGAATCAACGGCCGGCGCCGCCTGGACTTAAGAGCTTACCCCAATCGCCCGGCGCAGGATCGCCCGCTGCGGTGCGGTTGCCGCAATGCTCTTGGCCTTGACGTGGCCGAAGCCGCGGATCTTCTCCGGCAGCGAGGCCAGCGCGACGGCGGCGTCCAGCGTCGCCGGCGACAAAGTGGCGAGCGCCGCGGCGAGGTCGGCTTCGTAGTCGGCGATAAGCTGCCGCTCGGCGCGTCGTTCGGGCAGGCGGGCGAAGATATCCCAGCGCGTGCCGCGCAGCCTGCGCGCCTTGGCCAGCCACTTGAAAGCCGTCATCGTCCAGGCGCCGAACTCGCGCTTCCGGATGCGTCCGGTGACCGGGTCGGGCTTGGCGAAGAGCAGCGGCGCGAGATGGAAATGCAGTTCGAAGTCGCCCTCGAAGGCTTCCTTGACGCGGTCGAGGAAGTCGGTCTCGGCGTACAGCCGCGCGACCTCGTACTCGTCCTTGACGGCCAGCAGCTTGAAGTAATAGTTCGCCACGGCCGCGCCAAGCCGCGTCGAACCGAGCGCGGCTTCGGCGCTGCGCGCCTTCTCCACCAGTGCCCGATAGCGCGCGGCGTAGGCGGCGTCCTGATAGGCCGTGAGGAATTCGCTGCGCTTGGCGACGACGGCCG
>DAIEEM010000086.1 GCA_027325905.1 Rhodocyclaceae bacterium | reverse complement strand
GAGGAAGGACTGGGACTACAGCCGCTGCTCGACCCAGCCGCGCACCGAAGCGAGCGCGGCGTCGAGATGCTCGGGCTGCGTGCCGCCGGCCTGCGCCATGTCGGGACGGCCGCCGCCCTTGCCGCCGACCTGCTGGGCCACGGCATTGACGAGTTCGCCGGCCTTCACCTTGCCTGTCAGGTCGGAAGTCACGCCCGCGATCAGCGTCACCTTGCCGTCGGCCGCGCTGCCGAGCACGATGGCTGCGCTCTTCAGCTTGTCCTTGAGCTTGTCGAGCGTCTCGCGCAGTACCTTGGCATCCGCACCCTCGAGCCTGGCGGCCACCACCTTGACGCCCTTGACGTCGGCCGCGCCGTCGGCAAGATCGTCGCCCTGGTTGGCGGCGAACTTCGCCATCAGTTGCGCCTTCTCGCGGCGCTCGTTGCGCAGTTGCTCCTGCAGCGCGCGCACCTTCTGCACCATGAGGTCGCCCGATGCGGACTGGAAGCCCAGTTCGTAGGCGACCTCGTCGAGTTCCATGGCCAGCGCCTGCACGTGGCTGACCGCATTGTCGCCGGTCACCGCTTCGACGCGGCGCACGCCGGCAGCGACGCCGGATTCGGCGACGATCTTGAAGAAGCCGATGTCGCCCGTGCGCGTCACGTGCGTGCCGCCGCAGAGTTCCTTCGACGAACCGATGGAAAGCACGCGCACTTCGTCGCCGTACTTCTCGCCGAACAGCATCATGGCGCCGGTCTTCTGTGCGTCTGCGATCGCCATCACCTTCGCCTCGGTCGCCGCGTTGGCGACGATCTCCGCGTTGACGATCTTTTCGACGCGGCGAATCTCGTCGTCGGTCATCGGCTGATTGTGCGCGAAGTCGAAGCGCGTCTTGTCGGGATCAACCTGCGAACCCTTCTGCTGGACGTGGGCGCCAAGCACTTCGCGCAGCGCCTTGTGCATCAGGTGCGTCGCCGAATGGTTGCGCATGGTGCGGCCGCGCGCCAGGTTGTCGACCTTCGCCGTCACCGCATCGCCGACCGACAGCGTGCCGGTCTTGAGAATGCCGTGGTGGCCGAATACCGCCGCCTGAATCTTCTGCGTGTCCTCGACAGCGAAAATGCCCTGCGCCGATTGCAACGCGCCCTGGTCGCCGGCCTGGCCGCCGGACTCGGCATAGAAAGGCGTGTGGTCGAGCACGACGACGCCGAAGTCGCCTTCGTTCAACTGCTTGGCCGGCACGCCGTCCTTGTAGAGCGCCAGCACCTTGGCCTTCTGTTCCATGGACTCGTAGCCGTGGAAGGTCGTCGGCGCGCCGCTGTATTCGAGCGCCGTCGCCATCTTAAACTTGCCGGCGGCGCGCGCCTGTTCGCGCTGAGCGGCCATGGCCTTGTCGAAGGCGGCGGTGTCGACCGTCACGCCGTATTCACGGCAGACGTCGGCCGTAAGGTCGAGCGGGAAGCCGTAGGTATCGTGCAGCTTAAACGCAAGTTCACCACTCAATGGCTTGACCGAGCGCTTCTCGACTGGTTTCGCAAAGGATTCGAAGCTGGGATTCAAAGTCTCGTGCGCGGAGCGAAGTATTCCCTGCACGTTTATTAGTTCGCTCTCCAACATCGCCATGCCGTGCTCGATGGTCGAGAATAAGCGCTCCTCCTCGAGCTTCAGCATGTCCGTCACCTTCGCCTGCCCGCTCTTCAACTCGGGATAGGCGTCGCCCATCTCGGCGACGAGGTCGGGGACCATGCGATGGAAGAAGGGCGCGCGGGCGCCGAGCTTGTAGCCGTGGCGGATGGCGCGGCGGATGATGCGGCGCAGGACGAAACCGCGGCCCTCGTTGCCCGGGATGACGCCGTCGGCGATGAGGAAAGAGCAGGCACGGATGTGGTCGGCCAGCACCTTCAGCGACGGCGAATCGAGATCCGTCGTCGCGGTTTCGCGTGCCGCCGCCTTGATCAGATTGACGAACAGGTCGATCTCGTAGTTGCTGTGGACGTGCTGCAGCACGGCGCTGACGCGCTCCAGGCCCATGCCGGTGTCGACGGAAGGCTTGGGCAGCGGATGCATCACGCCCTTGTCGTCGCGGTTGAACTGCATGAACACGTTGTTCCAGATCTCGATGTAGCGGTCGCCGTCTTCCTCGGGCGTGCCGGGCAGGCCGCCGGGGATATGCGCGCCGTGGTCGTAGAAGATCTCGGTGCAGGGGCCGCAGGGGCCCGTGTCGCCCATCATCCAGAAATTGTCGGAGGCGTAGCGCGCGCCCTTGTTGTCGCCGATGCGGATGACGCGCTCGCCGGCCAGGCCGATGTCCTTGGTCCACAGGTCGTAGGCTTCGTCATCTTCGGCATAGACGGTGACGTAAAGTTTCTCCG
>DAIEEM010000073.1 GCA_027325905.1 Rhodocyclaceae bacterium | reverse complement strand
CTCGCGGTGACGCTGCCCGAGACGCCGGGCGCCTACAAGAAGTTCGTCGAGCTGATCGGCGCGCGCAACATCACCGAGTTCAATTACCGCTATTACGACGAAGCCTGCGCGCACGTTTTCGTCGGCGTGCAGATCGCCCACCGCGCCGAGTCGAAGAAGCTGATCGCCGAGCTGCGCAAGAACGGCTACGCGACGCTAGACCTCACCGACGACGAGACGGCGAAGCTGCACATCCGCCACCTCGTCGGCGGCCACGCGCCGCAGGTCGACCACGAGCTGCTCTACCGCTTCGAGTTTCCCGAGCGTCCCGGCGCGCTGGCGAACTTCCTCGGCAAGATGAGCGCCGGCTGGAACATCAGTCTGTTCCACTACCGCAACCACGGCGCCGACTACGGCCGCGTGCTGGTGGGCATGCAGGTGCCGCCGAAGGAAATGAAGATATTCCACGGCTTCCTCAAGAGCCTCGGCTACCGCTACTGGGACGAGTCGCGGAACCCGGCCTACCCGCTGTTTCTCGGCTGACGCGGCGATGGCCGATTTCGACCGCCCCATCGACCGCGCCGGCGGCGAGTTCCGCGACAGCGTCAAGTGGAACAGGTACGCCGGCCGCGACGTCATTCCGCTGTGGGTCGCCGACATGGATTTCGCGGCGCCGCCGCCGGTGATCGAAGCCCTGCACCGCCGCATCGACCACGGCGTCTTCGGCTACGGCCAGCCGTGGCCGTCGCTGGTCGACGCCGTCGTCGCGCATCTCGAGCGCGAGTATGCGTGGGCGGTCGATCCGGACTGGCTGGTGTGGCTGCCGGGCCTGGTGACCGGACTGCACGTCGCCTGCCGCGCGGCGGGCGAGCCCGGCGACGCAGTGTTCACCGCCACGCCGATCTACCCACCCTTCCTGTCGGCGCCGACGCATTCGGCGCGCCGCACCGTCGGCGCGCCGCTGGTGCGCGACGAGGCGGGCTGGACCTGGGACTGGGCCGCCGCCGACGCCGTGCTGCGCGCCGCGCATCCGAGTCTGTTCCTGCTTTGCCATCCGCATAATCCGGTCGGACGCGCCTGGCGCGAGGACGAGTTGCGGCAGATCCTGGCCCTGGCCGAGAAGCACGACTTCGTCGTCTGTTCCGACGAAATCCACTGCGACCTCGTGCTCGAACCCGGCCGCCGCCACCGGCCCTTCGCCGCGATCTCCGCGGCGGCGGCGCGACGCAGCATCACCTTGATGGCGCCGTCGAAGACCTTCAACGTGCCGGGTCTGGGCTGCGCCTTCGCCGTGATTCCGGATGCGCAACTGCGGCGCGCTTTCCGCGCGGCCATGAACGGCATCGTGCCGCACGTGAACACCCTGGGTCTAATCGCCTGCGAAGCCGCGCTGCGCGAAGGCGGGCCGTGGCGCGCGGAACTGCTCGCCTACCTGCGCGGCAACGCCCGCCTGGTCGAGAACTTCGTCGCCGCAGCGCCGCAACTGTCGATGGCGCCGGTCGAGGCGACCTACCTCGCCTGGATCGACGCCCGCGGCCTCGGCGTCGACAACCCGCAGCGCCACTTCGAGGCGGCCGGCATCGGCCTCTCCGACGGCGCCGATTTCGGTGCGCCGGGCTTCGTACGCCTGAACTTCGGCTGTCCGCGCGCCCTGTTGGATTCCGCCCTGGCGCGCATGAAGACCGCGCTCTAGACGAGCGGCCCCGGCTCCGGCACCAGGCGCTTGTCGGCAGCCAGCATGGCAGCGAAGGCGTCGGCCGTCACCGGCGGCGAGAATAGGTAGCCCTGGAACTCGTCGCAGCCCAGGCACTTCAGGAAGGACAATTGCTCGGCGGTTTCCACGCCTTCGGCGATGACCTTGTGGCCGAGTTGCTTGGCCATGCCGGCGATGGCGCCGGCGATGGCGCAGTCGCTGGTGTCGGTCGGAATGTTGAGCACGAAGGAACGGTCGATCTTGAGCGTGTCGATGGGGAAGCGCTTGAGATAGGACAAACTCGAATAGCCGGTGCCGAAATCGTCGAGCGACAGCGTGATGCCGCGCTGCGCCAGCGCGTCCATCATGGCGATGACGCGCTCGGTGCTGTGCATCAGCATGCTCTCGGTGATTTCCAGCTCCAGCCACTCGGGCGCCAGGCCGTGGGCCGCCAGCACGCGATCCACCCGCTCCGGCAGCGCCGCCGAGAAATCGCGCGCCGAAAGGTTCACGGCCATCTTGATCGGCTTCAATCCGGCATCCTGCCAGGCGCGCGCCTGGCGCACGGCCGCCTCCAGCACCCAGGCGCTGATCTGAATGATCAGGCCGGTCTCCTCGGCGACGGGCACAAAATCGACGGGCGCGACCATGCCGCGCTCGGGATGCCGCCAGCGCACCAGCGCTTCGGCGCCGACGATGCGGCCGCTGGCGATGTCGACCTTGGGCTGGTAGTGCAGCAGCAGTTCGTCGCGCACGATGGCGTGGCGCAGGTTGCTCTCGATCTTGAGGCGATCGAGCGCGCGCCGGTTCATCTCGTGGCTGTAGAAGGCGTAGCCGTCCTCGCCGGTCTGCTTGGCCCGGTACATGGCGATGTCGGCCAGGCGCAGCAGGGTTTCGGTGTCGGCGCCGTCCTGCGGATAGACGCTGATGCCGATGGCGGCGCCGACCGTCAGTTCGTGGTCGTCGATGACGAAGGCCGGATCGAGGGCGGCGAGCAGCTTCTGGGCGACGATGCCGGCGTGGTCGCGCCGCGCGATGTCGAACAGCGCGACGACGAATTCGTCGCCGCCGAGCCGCGCCACCACGTCCTCGTTGCGCAGCGTCTCGCGCAGCCGCAGGCCGATCCGCTGCAGCAGGCGGTCGCCGACGCTGTGGCCGAGCGTGTCGTTGATCGGCTTGAAGCGGTTGAGGTCGATGAACAGCAGCGCGCCGTGCTCGCGGTTGCGGCGCGCCTCGATCAGCGCCTGGTCGACGAGCTTGTAGAACAGCGCGCGGTTGGGCAGGTCCGTCAGCGCGTCGTAGTAGGCGAGGTAGTGGATGCGCTCCTCGGCGCGCTTGCGCTCGGTGATGTCGGAAAAGATCGAGAAGTAGTGCGTGATCTTGCCGTCGATGTTCTTCACCGCGCTGATCGAAACCCAGGTCGGGTAGGTTTCGCCAGTCTTGCGCTGATCCTGGATTTCGCCCTGCCAGCGGCCCTCGACTTCGATGCGCCGCCAGATTTCGGCGTAGAACGACGGCCCGTGCAGGCCGGAGCGCAGCAGGCGCGGCGTCTGTCCGAGCGCTTCTTCCGCACTGTAGCCGGTGATGCGCGAGAAGGCGCGGTTGACCGAGACGATGCGCTCCTGCGCATCGGTGATGAGGATGCCGTCGTCGCTATGCTCGAAGATGCGCGCATGCAGGCGCAGGGTTTCCTGCGACTCGATGCGCTCGGTGATGTCGGTGAGATAGCCGATGATGGCGGTCGGATCGCCGGCGGCATCGCGCACCAGCGAGAGCTGCAGGCTGGCCCAGAACACCTCGCCCGACTTGCGGCGGCGACGCACTTCCATTTCGCGGCCGCCGTGCTCGAGGAAGACGTCCTGGAAACTGGGATCGTCGTCTTCCGGATCGGCGTAGAGGAACAGGATGTGCCGACCGACGACTTCCGCCGCGGTGTAGCCGAACAGGCGTTCGGCGCCGTGGTTCCAGCTCGTGACGTAGCCGTCCAGGTCCATGGCGATGATGGAGTCGTTGATGCGGTCGAGAATCTGCGTCTGCTCGCTCCAGCGCTCGCGCAGACGGCCGACGCGCTCGAGCAGTTCGCCGCCCTGGGCGGCGGCGCCTTCGTCGCCGCGGAGCAGCGCCCGGCCGAGCGCCTCGATGCCGTTCAGGTCGTCGTCGTCCGGCATGCCTAGGCTTCGCGACTGACCTGGATCGCCCATCGGCACGCCGAGACCAGGCTGCGCGCCCAGTCCTCGTGGCCGATGCCGGCCGCGGCGAGGATGGCGTCGAGTTCCGCGGCCGTGGCGTTCTCGCTCGCCTCCACCGCGCGCAACTGGGCGCCGAGCGCGCCGGCACGCTGCGTCAGCGCCGCCAGCACATCGTCGGCGAGATTCAGCGGCTGCACGATCTCGGCGATCGGCATGCCGAACAGCGCGTCGAGCAGGGAAAACATCCCGGCCATGAAAGCGCGATCCTGGGCCTCGTGCGTACCGCCCTGGGCCTTGCACAGCGCTTCGGTCAAACCGGCGCGCAAGGCCGCCCGTGGCAGCAGTGCGTTGGCCTGGTCGCCGTCGTGGCTGCGGGCGTAAAGCAGCAGTTGCAGCCAGCGCTGCAATTGGCGCCGCCCCAGCAGCGTAATGGCCTGGCTGAAGCTGGCGATCTTCGTCGTCAGCGCGAAGGCGACGGAGTTCACCAGCTTGAGCAGATGATAGGAAAGCTGCGGGTCGCGCTTGATGGTGGCTTCGATGTCGTGCGAATCGGCATCGTTCGCCACTTGCGACAGCAGCTCCAGCAACAGCAGCCGGTTCGGCGCATCGCCGCCCTTGCCGGGCGCGCCGTGCCGCGCCGCATCCGGCACATGGCCCGCCAGCCACTGGAAATGGCAGCGGCCCGGACAACCCGCCGTCGCCACGCCAAGCGCCAGGTGCGGCCCCGGCAGCCTGGCGAGCCAGGCGCCCATGCCGATCGGCATGGTGGTGCCCGGACAACCCAGGGCCAAAGCATCGACGTCGGCAGCGGGCGCCTGGCCCGGCGCCGGCAGGCCGGTCGCCATCAGGCGAAAGCCTTTCGCCCGCAGGGCATGCAGGGGTTCGGCGTTGGCGGCATCGCAGCAGAACGCCGCCGGCAGGCGCAGCACGATCTGCGCGGCGGGCAGCGAAGCGTCGACGCCGGCCAGGTCGGGCAGGGTCAGCACGCAAGGCAGCGTGTCGAGCGTCGCCGCCAAGCCGAACTCGCCGAAGACCCTGGCGATCGCCGCGCCGTCGGCGGGCGTCGCTTCCAGCATCAGGGCGGCCCAGGCGTTGCGCGCGTCTGTGACCGGCTGGAGCGTGACGAGAGGGAAGGAGGAACTCATGTGGGGGAAGCGAATTATGGATGGCCTTATGGGCGCCATGATCGTCCCGAAACGCCGTTTGCGCAACTCCGACAGCGCGCAGCCGTGCGGCTCGCGCTAGGTTTTCCTCGTCATCGGGCCCAGTTCGGTGACGATCAGGTCGAGGGGAATGTCGTGCGCTTGCGGATGCAGATCCGTCGTGCGCGCCAGCTCGAAACCGACGCCGCACGTCGTCGGCCGGGGCGTCAGTACGGCCAGCGTGCGGTCGAAATAGCCGCCGCCGTAGCCGAGACGATAGCCGTCGGCGTCGAAAACCACCAGCGGCAGCAGCACGACGTCCGGCGGCGGCGATGCCGCGGCGGCGGCGGGCACCGGAATGCCGTAGGGGTCGGCGGCCATCGCTGTGGCCGGCGTCCACGGCCGGAAAACCATCGGCGCCGCGACCGTCTCGACCACCGGCATGCAGGCGCGCCAGCCTTGCGCCAGCAGTCGCCCGATCAGCGCCCGCGCGTCGAACTCGCGGCGTATCGGCCAGCAGAAGGCGACCACACCCGGCGCGCGGCGCGCGAACTCGCATTCGAGGTGGCGTTCTATCGAAGCCGAAAGCCGCGCGTACGCGTCCGCCGACAGCGCTTCGCGCGCGGCAATCTTCTCGCGGCGCAGCGCGGCGCGCCATTGCGCGTCATCGACAGCGGGATTTGCCGCGTTATAGGCGGGTTGTTCTCGTGGCTGTTTGGCGGAGCTCATGTGCTAACTTGGTGAAATGACGCCGTACCCTAAAGATACCCGATGAAACGCCTGCTCGGCATCCTCATGTTGGCGCCGCTGCTCGCCGTCGCCAACCCCGGCGACGACACCTTCCTGGCCGCCCGCGAAGCCTTCCGCAATGGCGAGCGCGCACGCCTGGCGAAAGACCTCGAGGCGTTGCGCGGCTACGAACTGCAACCCTGGGCCGAATACTGGCAATTGCGCCTGCAGCTCGACGACGGCCGGGCCGACGGCGTGCCCGATTTCCTCGCCCGCGAGCCGGGTACCTATGTCGCCGAAAAACTGCGCGGCGACTGGCTGCGCTGGCTCGGCAAACGGGCCGCGTGGGAGACGTTCCAGCAGGAATATCCGCAACTCGCGCAGCCGGATACGGAACTCTCCTGCTACGCCCTGCAGGCGCGGCTGGCCCGGCAGCAGGACAGCACCGCGCTCGACGAGGCGCGGCCGCTGTGGTTCTCGCAACTCGACATGCCCGATTCGTGCCTGCCGCTGATGGAACAGTTGATCGCCGCCAAGCGCCTCGACAGCGACGCCCTCTGGGAGCGCATGCGGCGCCTGCTCGAAGCGCGCAAGCTGCGCGAAGCCAAGCAGTTCGCCCGCTACCTGCCGCCGGAGCAGGCGCCGGCCGCCAAGACGCTCGACGCCATCGCCGACAAGCCGGCGCGCTATCTCGCCCGGCAACCCGCCAATTTCGCGGCGACGCGGCTGGGCCGCGAGATGGCGCTCTATGCCGTCGCCCGCCTGGCGCGCAGCGACCCCGCCGTCACGGCGACGCAGTGGCAGGACATCGAGAACCGTTTCTCGCCCGCCGAGCGCAGCTATGCCTGGGGACAGCTCGCCTGGCAGGCGGCGCTGCGCCACCTGCCCGACGCATTGCCCTGGTACGAACGCGCGGCGCAGGCATCGCCGGCGGCGTTGTCCGACGAGCAACTGGCCTGGAAAGCGCGCGCCGCCCTGCGCGCCCACGACTGGGATGCGCTGCGCAAGACCGTCGAGCAAATGCCGCCGCTGCTGGCCAACGACCCGACCTGGGTGTATTGGCATGCCCGCGCTCTCGCCGCACAGGGCAAGTCCGACGAGGCGAAGGCCCTGTACCTGAAGATCGGCGGCCGGCCCAATTTCTACAGCAATCTCGCCGACGAGGAACTCGGCCGCAGTATTGCCATGCCGGCCAAGGCGGAGCCGCCGACGCCCGACGAAATGGCGCAGGCCGCCGCCAATCCCGGACTGCGGCGCGCACTGGCGCTGTTGCGCTTCAACATCCGCATCGAAGGCGTACGCGAATGGAACTGGACGGTGCTCGGCATGGACGACCGCCAGCTTCTCGCCGCCGCCGAACTCGCCCGCCGCCTGGACATGTACGACCGCGCCATCAGCACCGCCGACCGCACGCTGGCGCAACACGACTACGGCATGCGCTACCTCGCCCCGTTCCGCGAATACGTCGACCCCAAGGCGCGAGAACTGGCGCTCGACAGCGGCTGGATCTACGGCCTGATGCGCCAGGAAAGCCGCTTCGTCATGAACGCCCGCTCCGGCGTCGGCGCCAAGGGTCTCATGCAACTGATGCCGGCGACCGCGAAATGGGTGGCGCGGAAGATCGGCTTCGCCGGTTACCGCAAAGCCGACGTCGCCGACATGGACACCAACGTCACGCTCGGCACCCATTACCTCAAGATGATTCTCGACAGCCTCGACAACCACCCGGTGCTCGCCTCCGCCGCCTACAACGCCGGCCCGGCGCGGGCGCGCAAATGGCGCGCCGACCAGCCGCTCGAAGGCGCCATCTACGCCGAGACCATCCCGTTCAGCGAGACGCGCGACTACGTCAAGAAGGTGATGAGCAACTCCGTCTACTACGCGGCCCTGTTCGACGAAAAGCCGCAATCGCTCAAGAGCCGGCTGGGCATCGTCGGCGCGAAGGGCAGCGGCGACGCGGCCGCGGAGGTCTTGCCGTGAACCTGCTCGTCGTCGGCGGCTCGGGCTTTATCGGCAGCCGCCTGGCGGCGCGGCTGTGCGCGCTGGGCCACAACGTCCTGGTGCCGACGCGGCATTACGAAAGCGCCAAGCACCTGCTGGTGCTGCCGACGGCCGCCATCGCCGAGGCCGACGTCCATGACGAAGCCGAACTCGCGCGCCTGATGCGCGACCAGGACGCGGTCGTCAATCTCGTCGGCATCCTCAAGGGCGGCGAGGGCGAACCCTACGGCGCCGGATTCGCCCGTGCCCACGTCGAGCTGCCGCAGAAGATCGCCCGCGCCGCGCAGCGGGCAGGCGTGCCGCGCCTACTGCACATGTCGGCGCTGCAAGCCCACGCCCGCGCGCCCTCGGGCTACCTGCGCTCCAAGGCCGCCGGCGAGGCCGCCGCTTTCGCCGTGGCGCCGTCGCTCGCCGTCACGGTCTTCCGTCCCTCGGTGGTGTTCGGTCGCGGCGACGCTTTCCTAACCTTGTTCGCGCGCCTGCTCAAATTCCTGCCGGCGATGCCGCTCGCCTGTCCGCAGGCGCTGTTCCAGCCGGTGTGGGTCGCGGATGTCGCCGCCGCCTTCGCCGCCAGCCTGACGCGGCACGAGAGCTTCGGCCGCGCCTACGATCTGTGCGGCCCGCGCCGCTACACGCTGCGCGAACTGGTCGCCTACGCCGGCCGCGTTTCCGGTCACGCCCGACCGCTGCTCGGCCTGCCGACGACGCTTTCCTACCTGCAAGCCTGAGCCATGGAATTCATGCCCGGCGCGCCGCTGACGCGCGACAACTGGCGCTCGATGCAAGTGCCGAGCGTCTGCGACGCTGCTTGCAACCTGCCTTTCGGCCTGACGGCGACGCCGCTGGAGGCTGTGGCTCCCGCCTACCTGTCGCCGCCGGCGTGAAGACGTATTCCGTCGGCGGCGCGGTGCGCGACGAGCTTCTCGGCCTGCCGGTGCAGGACCGCGACTGGGTCGTCGTCGGCGCCACGCCGGCGCAGATGGCGGCGCTGGGCTACAAGCCCGTAGGCAAGGATTTCCCGGTGTTCCTGCATCCGCAGAGCCACGAGGAATACGCGCTGGCGCGCACCGAGCGCAAGACCGCGCCCGGCTACAAGGGCTTCAGTTTCCACGCCGACGCCGGCGTCACGCTGGAGGAAGACCTGGCGCGGCGCGACCTCACCATCAACGCCATCGCCAAGTCGGAAACCGGCGAGTTCATCGATCCCTACGGCGGCCGCGCCGACCTCGCGGCAAGAGTGCTGCGCCACGTCTCGCAGGCCTTTGCCGAAGATCCGGTGCGCATCCTGCGCGTGGCGCGCTTCGCGGCGCGCTTCGCCGATTTCGCGCTGGCGCCGGAGACGCTGGCGCTGATGCGGCAGATGGTCGACAGCAGGGAAGTCGACCATCTCGTGCCCGAGCGCGTCTGGCAGGAACTGGCGCGCGGCCTGATGGAAGCCCGGCCCTCGCGCATGCTCGACGTCCTGCGCGCCTGCGGCGCCCTGGCGCGCATCCTGCCAGAAGTCGACGCGCTGTTCGGCGTGCCGCAGCGCGCCGACTACCATCCGGAAATCGACACCGGCGTGCACATCGCCATGGTCGTCGACATGGCGGCGCGCTTGGCGCTGCCGCTGCCGGCGCGCTTCGCCGCGCTGACGCACGATCTGGGCAAGGCGCTGACGCCGGCCGCGGTGCTGCCGCGCCACATCGGCCACGAAGCCGCCGGCCTGCCCCTGCTGGCGTCCCTGTGCGAGCGCCTGCGCGTGCCCGCGGACTGCCGCGACGTCGCGCAACTGGTCGCCGCGCTGCACGGCGACATCCACAAGGTCGCCGAACTCAAGCCCGTCACCGTCCTCAAGCTGCTCGAGCGCTGCGACGCGCTGCGGCGCCCCGAGCGCTTCGACATGGTGCTCGGCGCCTGCGCAGCCGATTTCAGGGGCCGCGCCGGCCGCGAAGAGGAGACCTACCCGCAGGCGGCGCGCTGGCGCCAGGCCTTGACTGTCGTACAATCGGTCGACGCTGGGGCTATCTCCCGCACTTGTACCGACCGGGCCCAGATTCCCGCCCGCATTCACGAAGCACGTGTTGCGGCCATCCGGGCCCAGAAAGAATAGGGGACGAGGAGCGAGTTCATGCTGACGGACTACCAGCGGCATTGGGGAGTCGATCAATGGGCAGCCTTTCTGACCGCCCAGGAATTGCCGTCGATGCTGCGCTCGAAGATGCTGCTGGCCGCCCTCGAGGAGACCAAGGGCGACGCTCTCTCGGCCAAGGAACTGGCCGGCATCGCCTCCAGCGACCCCTTTCTCTGCCTGCGCCTGCTGCGCGAAGCCGAGCAACGGCGCAGCCGCCGGCTCGGGCGCGACACGACGACGCCGCTGGGCGCCGTGATGCAGCTCGGCGTGACGACTTTCCGCGAAATGCTGTCCAACAGCCCCGAGACCGATACCGACAGCATCGGCCTGGCGGCCTGCGAATCGCGCGCCGTGCTGGCGAGCCAACTCGGCGTGCTATGGGTTTCGGCACGGGCCGATATCGCCCCCGACGAAGTGACCATGGCGACGCTGCTGTCCGAGACCGGCGAACTGCTGCTGTGGTCGTTCGCTCCCGAACTGCCGCAGGCCGCAGAAGATGCGCTCGCCAACGGCCACGCCACGCGCTCTGCGCAGGCGCAGCAGATGACCTGCGGCTTCCGCTTCAAGGATCTCACGCTCAAGTGCGCGACGATCTGGGAACTGCCGCTGCTGCTGACGCACCTGATCCAGGGCGTGGATAACGTGCGTGCCAACATCTGCCGGCTGTGCGTCGATACCGCGCGGCATCTCGCCACCGGTCCCGACAACCCGGCGCTGGCCAGCGACCTGGCCGAAGCCAAGCAGCTCATCCCGCAGGCATCGCTGCAATGGCTGGCTGCCAACCTGATCGGCCTCAACGAGGAGCAGCGCGCCGCCGCCGTCCTCAAGGCCGATGAAATCCTCCGCACCGTCGCGGACGAACCCGCGCCGTCAGAGTAAGCGCGCGACCGCGCTAGCCAGCAGCGACAACAGCAGCGCGGTGGCAAAGGGAAACGCGTAGTCGCGTCCGCGCCAGCGCAGCCGCAGGTCGCCGGGCAGGCGGCCGAGCTTGAGCCGCGCCGCGAGACGCGGCTGCATCAGGCCGGCGACGAAGACGGCGACGAACAGCACGATCAGCCATTTCAGCATGGGGGAATACCGCGGCAAGGTAGAATGCGCGGCCGCATCATACCTCCCGCCCCATGAACAAAGCCCGGTTCGACGATCTCGAAGTGCTGGCGCATGTACCGCCGAAAGGCAGCGTCCGCGCCACGCCGCTGCTGTTCATTCATGGCGCCTACACGGCCGCGTGGTGCTGGGAAGAGCATTTCCTGCCTTTTTTCGCCGCCGCCGGCCATGCCGCCTACGCCGTCAGCCTGTCGGGGCACGGCAACAGCCGCGGCCGCAGCCATCTCGACAGTTTCGCCATCGCCGATTACGTCGCCGACGTCGTCCGCGTCGTCGCCACCCTGCCGGCGCCGCCCGTGCTCGTCGGCCACTCGATGGGCGGCTTCGTCGTGCAGAAGTACCTCGAAGACCACCCCGCCGCCGGCGCCGTGCTGATGTGCTCGGTGCCGCCGCAAGGCCTGATGGCTTCGGCCTTCGGCCTGATGTTCAGCCGGCCGGGACTGATGAAGGACTTGAACCGCCTCATGGGCGGCGGCCAGGTTGCGCTGGAAACGCTGCGCGAGGCGCTGTTCTCGCAACCGGTCGCGGTGGACGACCTCGAGCGCTTCTATCGGCTCGCGCAGCCCGAGTCCTACCGCGCCATCTGGGACATGACGCTGTTCAACCTGCCGCATCCGTCGCGCCTCGCCAAGCTGCCGCTGCTGGTCCTCGGCGCCGAATGCGACCACCTGATTCCATCCTCGCTGGTGGAAATGACGGCCCGCACCTACAATGCGGCAGCCGAGATCTTTCCCGGCATGGGCCACGGCCTCATGCTGGAACGCGACTGGAAGAAGCCAGCGCAGCGCGTCCTCGATTGGCTCGAAGAAAAAGGGTTGCAATGATCACCTTTCGTTCCGAAGTCGGCCCCGACATCATGATGTTCGACGATGTCGCCGCGCACATGATGGCCTTGATGGGCAAGGAGAACACCGCGCGCGGCGTCGTCACCGTCGAGCAGCTGCCGGCAACGATTGCGCGCCTCAAGGCGGCGGCAGGGCAGGACAGGGCGCAGCACGGCGGCGGGGCGGCGGACTATGAAAGCGACGACGGCGCAGCGGCCTTGCCCGTTGGCCTCGCCCAGCGGGCGATACCGCTGATCGAACTGCTGGAAATCTCCTTGGCGAAGCAGAAGCCGGTGACCTGGGGAACCTAGGCCCCGGCGCCGGGCTAGAACAGCTCGATCTCGCCGCCGCTTTCTTCGACTTCCTTCATCCGCACTTGCATGTATTCGTCGAGCGCCTGCTCGACGGGCATGCCGTGGACCACGGCGTCGAACATCGCCCGTTCCTCGACCATCGTGTATTTCGAGCGCACCATATTCTGCAGCGCCACCCACTCCCGCGGCTGGTAGAGCCGCTTCGGGTCGCTCACCAGGTTAGAGAGGCCTTCCAGGCTGTTGCAGACGTGCGCCAACCGCTGCATCAGCTTGTCGTAGAACTGGAAGGCGACGATGGCATGGTGGATCTTGTCCGACACAACGTCGGTATGGCCCTGGATCTCCGCCTTGACGAGCCCGTTGCCGACCGTGTCCGGCAACGTCGTCACCGCCGCCTCGATCAGTTGCAGGGTGCCGGCCAGCGAAGTGAAGGTGTCGGTCAGCACTTCCACCGAACTGTTCGATTCGCGCATCGCCGCCTCGACCTGACCGGCGGCGAGTTCCATCATCAGCACCGTCTCGCGCACCTGGCTCCAGTCGAGATCGGGGGCGTGTGCTCGGGTACCATTGGCTGGGGTTTCCGATGACATATCGTGGCTCCGTTGAATTGTTCCGACATATTACGACATCGCGGCGCGGCCCGGCGACGACGCCGGCGCGACCGACGGCGAAACGCAGCCTTGCGGGCCACGGAATATCGCCAGGGCCGGCGCCCATCGACAACTCAAAGGATCGGCGCCAGCCACCTTTCGGCTTGTTCCGCCGTCATGCCGCTGCGCGCCGCCCAGTCGGCCAACTGGTCGCGGCCGATCTTGGCGACGGCGAAATAATGTGCGTCGGGATGGGCAAGGTAGAAGCCGGCCACCGAGGCGGCCGGCGTCATGGCGTAGTTTTCGGTCAGCCCCATGTCGGCGTTGGCCGGCACGTCGAGCAATTCGAACAGCGCCGCCTTGGCGGTGTGGTCGGGACAGGCCCGGTAACCGGGCGCGGGACGGATGCCCTGGTATTTCTCGGCGACGAGTTCGTCGCGCGACCACTGCTCGGCCGCGGCGTAGCCCCAGTACTCCTTTCGCACGCGCTCGTGCAGCCATTCGGCGGCGGCTTCGGCGAGGCGGTCGGCCAAAGACTTCAGCATGATGGCGCGGTAATCGTCGTGCGCGGCGGCGAACTCGGCAAGCTTCTTCTCGATGCCCAGCCCGGCCGTGACGGCGAAGGCGCCGGCGTAGTCGGCCGTGCCGGCGGGAGCGACGAAGTCGGCGAGGCACTGCTGCGGTTTGCCGTCGGGGCGCAGTTGCTGCTGCCGCAAACCGTGCCAGGTGATGAGCGGCTTGGCGCGCGATTCGTCGGCGTAGAAGAGGATGTCTTCCCCGCACGCATTGGCGGGGAAAAGCCCGAACACCGCATGCGCCGTCAGCCACTTCCCGGCGATGAGATCCGCCAGCATTGCCTGGCCATCGGCGAAGACGCTGCGCGCCGCCTCGCCGACCTTGGCGTCGTCGAGCAGCTTCGGATAGGAGCCCGCCAAGTCCCAGGTCTGGAAGAACGGCCCCCAGTCGATGTAGCGGGCGAGCGCGGCGAGATCGAGGTCGCGCAGCACGGTAACGCCAAGATGCCGCGGCTTCACCGGCGCATAAGCGAGCTTGAGCGGATGGGCGCGGGCGGCGTCCAGCGCCACCAGCGCCACGCCCTTCTTGGCGGCGTGCTGGGCGCGCACCTTCTCGTAGTCGGCGGCGATCTCGGCGCGGTACGCCGCGGCGTGGTCGATGGACAGCAGCTTGGTGACGACGCCTACGGCGCGCGAGGCGTCGGGCACGTAGACGACGGGCTGCGCGTAGTTCGGCGCGATCTTGATCGCGGTATGGGCGCGGCTGGTGGTCGCGCCGCCGATCAGCAACGGCATGTCGAAACCCTGGCGCTGCATCTCGGCGGCGACGTGGCTCATTTCTTCGAGCGAGGGCGTGATGAGGCCCGAGAGGCCGACGATGCCGGCGTTGTGGCTGCGCGCCGCGGCGAGGATCTTGTCCGTCGCCACCATGACGCCGAGGTCGATGACCTCGTAGCCGTTGCAGGAGAGCACGACGCCGACGATGTTCTTGCCGATGTCATGGACGTCGCCCTTGACCGTCGCCAGCACGATGCGGCCTTTCGCCGCCGCGCCGGTGCGCTTCTTCTCTTCCTCGATGTAGGGCACGAGGTGGGCGACCGCCTGCTTCATCACGCGCGCCGATTTCACCACCTGCGGCAGGAACATCTTGCCGGCGCCGAAGAGGTCGCCGACGACGTTCATGCCGCCCATCAACGGCCCTTCGATCACGGCCAGCGGCGGCTTGCCGTCCGCCGCCAGTGCGGCGCGGCATTCTTCGGTGTCGGCGACGACGTACTCGGTGATGCCGCGCACCATCGCGTGTTCGAGCCGTTTGTCCACCGGCCAGCCGCGCCACGCCAGATCCTGCACCTGTTCCTTGGCCGCGCCCTTCACCGTCTGCGCGAACTCGACCAGCGCGTCGCCCGCATTTTTCCCGGCGGCGGGCTTGCGGTTGAGCACCACGTCCTCGACCTTTTCGCGCAGCACCGGGTCGAGGTCGTCATAGACGCCCAACTGGCCGGCGTTGACGATGCCCATGGTGAGGCCGGCCTGGACCGCGTGGAAGAGGAAAACAGTGTGGATCGCTTCGCGCACGGCATCGTTGCCGCGGAAGGAGAACGAGACGTTGGAGACGCCGCCGGAGACATGGGCGTGCGGCAGGTTCTGCTTGATCCAGCGCACCGCATCGATGAAGTCGACCGCGTAGTTGTCGTGCTCGGGAATGCCGGTGGCGATGGCGAAGATGTTCGGGTCGAAGACGATGTCCTCGGCCGGGAAGCCGTCTGCGGTCAAGAGCTGGTAGGCGCGCGCGCAGATCTCGGTCTTGCGCTGGTAGGTGTCGGCCTGGCCCTGCTCGTCGAAGGCCATGACGATGACCGCCGCGCCGTAGCGCCGCGCCAGGCGCGCCTGTTCGAGGAACTTGGCTTCGCCTTCCTTCATCGAGATCGAATTGACGATGCCCTTGCCCTGGATGCACTTCAAGCCGGCCTCAATCACCTCCCACTTCGAGGAATCGAGCATCAGCGGCACTTTCGAGATGTCGGGCTCGGAAGCGACGAGCTTGAGGAAGCGCTCCATCGCCGCCTTCGAATCGAGCATCGCCTCGTCCATGTTGACGTCGACGATTTGGGCGCCGTTCTCGACCTGGTTGCGCGCCACTTGCAGCGCGTCGTCGTAGCGGCCTTCGAGGATCATCTTGGCGAAGGCGCGCGAGCCGGTGACGTTGGTGCGCTCGCCGACGTTGACGAACAGGCTGTCGGCGCCGACGTTGCAGGCCTCGAGACCGGCGAGGCGCAGCTTCTTCTCGACTTGCAAAATGGCGCGCGGCCGGATGCCGGCCACCGCCTTGGCGATGGCCGCGATATGGTCGGGCGAAGTGCCGCAGCAGCCGCCGACGATGTTGACGAGGCCGCTCTTCGCCCAGTCGCCGATCTCGTCGGCCAGCATCTGCGGCGTTTCGTCGTAGCCGCCGAAGGCGTTGGGCAGGCCGGCGTTCGGGTGGGCGGAGACGTAGCAGTCGCAGACGTGCGACAAGTCCTCGACGTACTGGCGCAGATCCTTGGCGCCGAGCGCGCAGTTCAAGCCGAAAGACAGCGGCCGCGCATGGGCGAGCGAGTTCCAGAAGGCTTCGGCCGTCTGGCCGGAAAGCGTGCGGCCGGAAGCGTCGGTAATGGTGCCGGAGATCATGATCGGCCAGCGGCGGCCGGCATCGAGGAAGAACTTCTCGATGGCGAACAGCGCGGCCTTGGCGTTCAGCGTATCGAACACCGTCTCGACCAGCAGCAGGTCGGCGCCGCCATCGGTGAGGCCCTTGGCCGCTTCGTAATAGCTCTCGACGAGTTCGTCGAAGCTGACGTTGCGGAAGCCCGGATCGTTGACGTCGGGCGAAATGGTCGCGGTGCGCGAGGTCGGGCCGAGCACGCCGGCGACGAAGCGCGGCTTGGCAGGGTTGGCCGCGGTTGCTTCGTCCGCCGCCTCGCGGGCAAGTTTGGCGGCGGCGAAGTTGAGCGCCGGCACCAGGTGCTCCATGTGGTAGTCCGCCATGGAAATCGAGGTGGCGTTGAAGCTGTTGGTCTCGAGAATGTCGGCGCCCGCCGCCAGGTACTTGGCGTGGATTTCCTTGATGATCTGCGGCTGCGTCAGGCACAACAAGTCGTTGTTGCCCTTGAGATCGTGTGCAAAATCAGCGAAGCGCGTGCCGCGATAATC
>DAIEEM010000067.1 GCA_027325905.1 Rhodocyclaceae bacterium | reverse complement strand
CGTCCTGCGGCAACGGTTTGGCGAACAAGTAGCCCTGGGCGAAATCGCAGCCGACGGCGGCGAGGAAGTCGCGCTGCGGTCCGGTTTCGACGCCCTCGGCGATCACCTTGAGGCGCAGCTTGTGCGCCATGGCGACGATGGCCTCGACGATGGCGCGGTCGTTGATGTCGGCGGAGATGCCCTGCACGAAGGACTGGTCGATCTTGACGTAGTCGACGCGGAACTTGTTCAGGTAGGACATGGCGGAATAGCCGGTGCCGAAATCGTCGAGCGCGACTTGCACGCCCGCGGCGCGCAGTTCGGCCAGTTGCGCGGCGATCTCGGGACTGTCGTCGAGCAGCAGGCCCTCGGTGATCTCGACGGCCATGAAACGGGTCGGCAGGCCGATGCGGTGCAGGTAGCCGAGCCAGCCTTCTTGCTTGCCGCTGCCGAAGAACTGCCGCGGCGACTTGTTGACGCTGACCTGGATCGGGCAGCTGACCGCCGTCGGCAGGTGGTCCTGGTGGTACCAGCGCTTGGCGACCAGCGCCGACTCGCGGAACACCCAGTCGCCGATTTCGCCGATGAGGCCGATCTCCTCGGCGAGCGGCACGAAGGCGGCCGGCAGGATCAGGCCGTGCTCGGGATGGCGCCAGCGCAGCAAGGCTTCGGCCTTGACGATGCGCTGCGTCCGCATGTCGACGATGGGTTGGTAGAAAATCTCGAACTGCCCCTTCGCCAGCGCCTCGCGCAGGCTGTTGGCAAGCTGCATGCGCACCTGTGCGGCCGACTGCATGGAATCGGTGAAGTAGCTGAAGCCGTTGCGGCCGCCTTCCTTGGCGGCGTACATGGCCTGGTCGGCGGCCTTCAGCAGGGCGTCGGCGTCGTCGGCGTCGTTGGGGCAGAGGGCGATGCCGACGCTGGCGGAAACGTAGGCGGTGTGGACGCCGACCTGGAACGGCTGCGCCAGCCGCGCGACGATGTCCTTCGCCACTTGCTCGACGCGGCTGATGTCGACGACCCCGGCCAGCACCACGGCGAATTCGTCGCCGGACAGGCGCGCCACGGTGTCGGCGTCGCGCACGCCGGCCGCGATGCGGTCGGCGGTCTCCTTGAGCAGCAGGTCGCCGGCGTCATGGCCGTAGGCGTCGTTGACTTCCTTGAAGCGGTCGAGGTCGATATAGAGCAGGGCCAGCAAGTGGCTGCTGCGCTGGCGTTTCCTGATTTCCTGGTGCAGGCGGTCGTAGAACAGGTTGCGGTTGGGCAGGCCGGTAAGGCTGTCGTAGTTGGCTTGGCGCCAGACCAGTTCGGCGGTGCGCTTCTTTTCGGTGATGTCCGAGAACATGGCGATGTAGCGGTAGAGCTCGCCGTCGCTGTTGCGCAGGGTGTTGATGGTCAGCCATTCGGCGTAGTCCTCGCCGCTCTTGCGGCGGTTCCATATCTCGCCCTGCCATTGGCCGGTGCCTTTCAGCGCCGCCCACATGGCGTCGTACTCGGCGCGCGGGGTGCGCCCGGCGGTGAGCAGCTTGGGATCGCGGCCGCGCACCTCGTCGAGGGTGTAGCCGGTGACGCGCGTGAACGCGGGATTGACGGCGACGATGCGGTTATCGGCATCGGCGACGACGATGGCCTCGTCGCTGGCCTGGTACACCGAGGAGGCGAGCTGCAGTTCGGCATCGCTGCGCTTCTTCTCGATGGCGACGGCGGCCAGGTTGGCCGCCTGCTGGATCAGGTCGAGGTCGGCCGGTGCCGGCGCGGCGGACTGGCGGCTGTACAGGGCCAGGGTGCCGACGACCTTGCCGGCCGAGTCGCGCAGCGGTTCCGACCAGCAGGCGGCGACGCCGGCGCGGGCGGCCAGTTCGCGCGCCGGCGCCCAGAACGGATGGCTCTGGATGTCCTCGACGACGACGCGCTCGTTGCGGAAAGCGGCGGTGCCGCAAGAGCCGTTGCCCTCGCCGATGGCCAGCCCGGCGCAGGCCGCGGCGAAGAAATCCGGCAGGCTGCCGGTGGCGCCGACCCGCAAGTGCCTGCCGCTGTCGTCGACCAGCAGGATCGAGCACAGCGGCCCCTTGTGCGTGCCTTCGACGTAGCGCACGACGAGGCCGAGGATTTCATGCAAGTCGCCGCCGCGCGCCAGCAGCTCGAAGATGCGGTTGCGCACGGTTTCCTGCTCTTCGCGCTG
>DAIEEM010000047.1 GCA_027325905.1 Rhodocyclaceae bacterium | reverse complement strand
CGCTGGTCGACGCCGTGGTGCGTTCGGCGAGTTTCCGCACTTCGTCGGCGACGACGGCGAAGCCGCGGCCCTGTTCGCCAGCCCGCGCCGCCTAGATGGCGGCGTTGAGCGCCAGCAGATTCGTCTGGTCGGCGATTTCCTTGATGGTATTGACGATCAGGTTGATGTCGCTGGTATGCCGTTCGAGTTCCTGGATCTGCATCGACGACTTGTGCACCGCCGACGACAGCCGGTGGATTTCGTCGCTCGCCTGCTGGATTACAGCGCCGCCCTCGTTGGCAAGGCCGTCGGCGTCGACGGTGATGCTCTTGGCGTCGCTGACGTTCTGCGCGATCTGGCCGATGCTCGCCGTCATCTCCTCCACCGTCGCGGCGATGCCCTGCGCCGCGTCGCTTTCCGACTGCGAGCGCTCCGCCACCTTGTCGGCCATGGTCATCAGCAGGTCGGCGTTGCCGGAAAGCTGCGCCGCCTGGTTCGTCACTTCCGCGATCATCGCGCGCAGGTTCGTCTGCATCTGGCCCATGGCGGCCATGACGCTCTCGCCGTCGCCAGCGCGCACCGCGATCGGCTCGCGCAAGTCGCCGGCGGCGATGCGGCGGGCCGCTGCGGCGGCCTCGCGCGGCTCGCCGCCGAGCACGCGGAACAGGCTGCGGTGCAGCCGCAGCAGCGAGACGACGATGATGGCGCCGATCAGAGCGGCCCATCCCAGGAACTTCATGGCCCCGATGCGGAAGATGCGGTCGACGTCGTCGAGATAGATGCCGGTGCCGATGACCCAGCCCCACGGCGCGAAGCCCATGACGTAGGAGAGCTTCGCCACCGGGGCGTCCGCGCCGGGCTTGGGCCAGTAGTAGTCGACGAAGCCGGCGCCTTGCCGCTGGACGACGGCGACGAATTCGTCGAACAGCAGCTTGCCGTTGGGATCCTTGAGCTGCGACATGTCCTTGCCCTCGAGCGCGGGCTTGGCCGTGTGCATGATCACTTTCGCGCTCATGTCGTTGACCCAGAAGTACTCGACCTTGTCGTAGCGCATCGCCCGCAGCGCCTCCAGCGCGCCTTTCTGCGCCTCGTCCTGCGACATGGCGCCGGCGCGCGCCAGGCCTTCGAAGCGGCCGACGACGCAGTGCGCCGTCTCGACCAGGTTGCGCAGCTTTTCCTCGCGGTCGTGCAGCAGCACGCCGCGCTCCGTATATAGGACGACGGCGAACAGCACGAGCAGCGCAGACATCACCAGCAGCGTGATGGTGGTCAAGCTTGCGCGCAGTGACACGTGTGTTTGTTTCATCTTTCGTTTTCCCTCGATGCCGCGACGTTAATAGATAGACTTTGCAATTGTGGCTATCTGTTTATTTTATAATATAAAATTAGTCATAGGCAAAGAGGTTGCCGCGGCGCGCTTGAGTAGTCGTGCTTTCAGGCAAGGGCATCGAGAAAGGCTTCGCCGCCTTCGGCCGCGGAACGGCGCCGGAACGCGTCGACGAAGTCGTCGGCGGCGCCTATGGAAAAGGGCGGACATAATGGTCGCACGCCGCCGAGCGGGGCGGTTACGATTGAAGCGCGGGAATCGAACCCGCGAAAACGCGGACCCGGCGGTGCCTAAACGACGATCGTCTGCGCCTGCCCGGCCTGGCGCGCCTCGATGCGGCCGATGCGGTAGGCGGTTTCGCCGGCGGCGCGCAGCAGATCCAGCGCGCGCTCGGCGTCGGCCGGCGCCACCACCACGGCCATGCCGATGCCGCAGTTGAAGACGCGGTGCATCTCGGCGTCGGCGACGTTGCCTTCGCGCTGCAACCACTGGAACAGCGGCGGCAGGCGCCATGACTTGCCGTCGATGATCGCGGCGACATTCTCCG
>DAIEEM010000036.1 GCA_027325905.1 Rhodocyclaceae bacterium | reverse complement strand
TAGAACTGGAACAGCGCGTGGCAGGGTGGCAGCTTCATCTTCGGCACGTCGCCGGGGTTCCAGGCCGAGACCATGTGGCGGCGCGAGTCGGGGTTCCTGCGCGGCGACACCAACATCGGCTGGCTCAAGGACAACGGCGTGCGCATCTGGGACGAGTGGGCCGACGCCAACGGCGACCTCGGCCCGGTTTACGGCCACCAGTGGCGCCACTGGCCCGCCGGCGACGGCCGCGAAGTCGACCAGATCGCCGAATTGATCGACGGCCTGAAGAAGAACCCCGACTCGCGCCGCCACATGGTCTCGGCCTGGAACCCCGGCGACGTGCCGAAGATGAAGCTGCCGCCCTGCCACGCGCTGTTCCAGTTCTACGTCGCCGGCGGCAAGCTCTCCTGCCAGCTCTACCAGAGGAGCGCCGACATCTTTCTCGGCGTGCCCTTCAACATCGCCTCCTATGCGCTGTTGACCCTGATGGTGGCGCAGGTGGTCGGCCTCGAACCCGGCGAATTCGTGCACACCTTCGGCGACGCGCACCTCTATTCGAACCACCTCGAGCAGGCGCGCCTGCAGTTGGCGCGCGAGCCGCGCGCCCTGCCGACGATGCGCGTCAATACGGCGGTCGATGACATCTTCGCCTTCCGCTACGAGGACTTCGCCCTCGAAGGCTACGACCCGCATCCGCACATCGCCGCGCCCGTGGCGGTCTGATTTTTGCACCGACGTTAGAATCGACTTTTCCCCTGCCCCCAGGAGAAGCCCATCGTGATCGCCACCCACCTCGCCCCCGCCGCCGCTCTCGGCGTCGGCCACCTGACCCGGAGCGCGCCGCTCGAATGCGCGCCCGGCACAACGATCGCCGCCGGATGACGCGCCCATGACCACGCGCATCGTCTGCGGCGACGTCGGCGGCACCAAAGCCTTGCTCGGCATCGCCGAGGGCACCGCCAGGCAGCCGCATTTCGTCTTCCGCCGACGCTACGCCTGCGCCGAGTTCGCCGGCTTCGACGATCTGTTCGCCCGTTTCCGCGGCGACGCCGACGCGCACGCGGCCGACATTGCCGGCGCCTGCCTCGCCGTCGCCGGTCCGATCGACGACGGCGGGCTGTCGGCGAAAATCACCAACCTGCCGTGGACGGTCGATGCCGCCGCCTGCGGCGCCGCCTTCGGCCTGGCGGCCTGCACGCTGGCCAACGACTTCGCCGCGGCCGCCGCCGGCATCGCCGCCGTGGCGCCCGGCGATCTCGTCACCCTGCAGGCCGGCGATCCGCGCGTCGACGGCGTACGCCTGGTCGTCGGCGCCTGCACCGGGCTGGGCATGGCGATCCTGGTGCCGCAGGGCGATGGATTCGTCGTGCTGCCCGGCGAGGGCGGACACGTCGGCTTTTCGCCGCAGGACGACGATCAGGCGCGCATCCTGGCGGCGTTGCGCCCCGTCTACGGCCGCGTCACCACCGAACGCGTGGTCTCCGGCCCGGGCCTGGCGACGATCCACCGCGTGCTCGCCGCCGAGGAGGCCGACCCGGCGGCCATCGCCGACCGCGCCCTGGCCGGCGAGCCGGCGGCGCGGCGTTCCGTCGACGCCTTCGTCGCGGCTTACGGCGCCTATGCCGGCGACATGGCGCTGGCGGTGATGGCGCGCGGCGGCGTGTTTCTCGCCGGCGGCATCGCCGCGAAGATCCTGCCCCTGATGCGGTCGGGCGTGTTCACCGCCGCCTTCGACGCCAAGGCCGGGCATGCGGCGCTCGCCGCCCGCATGCCCGTGCATGTCGTCACCGACGCCGACCTCGGGCTCAAGGGCGCGGCGCTGATGGGCGTCGCCGCACTGCGGCGCTGACGCTCTCGTCCGGCGGCAAACGGGCGGCGATTCCGCTTGACCTCGTCAACAAGCCGCAATATGGTAAACGTATAAACAGTGACTTACCCTAACCCTAAAGGAGACTCGAAGATGGCAATCTCCAACAAGAGCACTGCGAAGAAGACGGCAGCACCCGCCAAGAGCCCGGCCAAAGTCGCGGCCAAGACGAAGAAGGCGGTGTCGGCGGCCGCCAAGCCCGCCGCAAGCGCCAAGGTGGCGGCAAAAGCGAAAAAAGCCGCGGTGTCGAACGGGCAGCGCCGCAACTACGTCGAAGTCGCCGCCTATTACATCGCCGAACGCCACGGTTTTACGCCGGGGCGCGAATTGGCCGACTGGGCGGCCGCAGAAGCGGAAATCGACCGTCTGCTGGTGGCCGGCCTGCTCAATTCCTGAGCGGGGCGAGCACCACGCCCGCCAGCGGCGGCAACGTCAGCGTCAGGGAAGCCGGATAGCCCATCCAGGGCTCGTCGATGGCGACGAGACGGTCGCCGTTGCCCATGTCGCTGCCGCCGTAATAGCGGGAGTCGCTGTTAAGCAGTTCGCGATAGCGGCCGGGCTGCGGCAGGCCGATGCGGTAGCCGGCGCGCGGCACCGGCGTGAAGTTGAGCAAGACGGCGACGAAGCCGCCGTCGCGGGCATGGCGCAACCAACCCACCACCGACTGATCGGCGTCGTGACAATCGATCCACGAGAAACCTGCGGCGTCGAAATCCTGGTCGTGCAAGGCCGGCACCGAAGCGTAAAGGCGGTTGAGGTCGCGGGCCAGCGTCTGGACGGCGGCGTGCGGCGCCCATTGCAGCAGGTGCCAGGCGATTTCCTCGTCGCTGCGCCATTCGTGCGTCTGGCCGATTTCGTTGCCCATGAAGGAAAGCTTCTTGCCCGGCGCCGTAGCCTGGTAGGTCAGCAGCAGCCGCAGGTTGGCGAAGCGCTGCCATTCGTCGCCGGGCATCTTGCCGACCAGCGAACTCTTGCCGTGCACGACCTCGTCGTGAGAGAACGGCAGGACGAAATTCTCCGAGTAGGCGTAAAGCTGGCCGAAGGTCAGGCGTTCGTGGTGGTAGCGGCGATGCACCGGGTCCTGGGTCATGTAGGCGAGCGTGTCGTTCATCCAGCCCATATTCCACTTCATCGAAAAGCCGAGCCCGCCCAGGTGCACCGGACGCGAC
>DAIEEM010000353.1 GCA_027325905.1 Rhodocyclaceae bacterium | reverse complement strand
TATGGCAGGTACCGACGGCAATTGCGGGTAGCGGTGCGCGTCCGCCAGCGCGAAGCGGAACTTCGGCGTCGGCGGCACTTCAATGGCGGGATCGTAGTCGTCGAGCAGCAGCGGTGTGCCGGCAGCCTCGATACGGGCGGCCAGCGCCCGTCCCGCTGCGGTGCCGAGCAAGCGCGCCGGCAAGCCGAGCAAGGTGTTGGCGGGCGGACGCCAGGCCAGCAGCGACTCGTCGATCGCGGCGCCGACGATGCTGACCCAGACGTCGTGCGTGGCCGGCCAGATGTCGGCCACGCCGCTCAATGCTGCGGCAGCCGCGCCGGCGCTGTCGGCATGGACGATCAGGCGCGAAGCGATGATGGCCTTCTGCCGGTTCACCACCGGCTCGTGGCGGATGAAGGTGTTCACGGCGGACTCATCGCGGCGCGTCCCCCGCGGGGGCTTCCTGCGGTGCGTAGGCGAAGGCGTCGGCGAAGAATTCCTCGGCCGGCAGGCCGCGCGCGCAGAAGTCGCGGCGGGCGGCGTCGATCATGGCCGGCGCGCCGCAGGCATAAACCTGGTAGCCCGAGAGGTCGGCATGGTCGTCGAGCACGGCCTGGTGCACGAGCCCGCAGCGGCCGTCCCAGGCGTCGGCGGCCTGCGGTTCGGACAGCACCGGCACGTAGCGGATATGCGCATGCTGCGCCGCCCATTGTTGCGGCAGGTCGGGCAGGTAGAGGCCGCTGCGGTCGCGCGCCCCCCAATAGATCGTCAGCGGACGATGGATGCGATTGTGGATCGTGTATTCGACGATGGACTTCAGCGGCGCGAAACCGGTGCCGCCGGCGAGGAAGATCATCGGCTTGTCGGACAGTTCCTGCAACTGGAAGCTGCCGTGCGGGCCTTCGATGCGCAGGATTTCGCGTTCCTGCATGGCGCCGAAGACGTATTCGGTGAAGCGGCCGCCCGGCACCAGGCGGACGTGGAGTTCGAGGAATTCGTCGTCCTGCGGCGCGTTGGCGAGCGAGAAGGCGCGGCGACCGCCGTTGTTGAGCAGGAACTCGACGTATTGCCCGGCGAGGAATTGCAGCCGTTCGCTCGCCGGCAGCCGCAGTTTCAAGAGTATGACGTCGGCGGCAAGCCGTTCGAGCTTCTCGACGCGGGTCGGCAGGACGCGCACCGGAATGTCGTTTTCCGCCGCCGCCTCGCGGCATTCGAGCGTGACGTCGGACAGCGGCTTGGCGCAGCAGGTCAGCGCCAGGCCGGCGGCGCGCTCCGCCGGCGTCAGCGCGAATTCCTGGGCGCCGCCGTGGTCGACGCCGCCGGCGACGACCTTGCACTTGCAGGCGCCGCAGGCGCCGTTGCGGCAGCCGTAGGGCAGGTGCAGGCCGGCTTCGAGAGCGGCATGCAGCAAGGTCTCGTCGGCGCTGTTCGTGTAGCGGTGGCCGCTGGGCTGGAGGGTGACTTCGTAGGCCATGCGATAATCGTCCGATGCGAAGATTGCTGATAATCGGTTGCGGCGACGTCGTCCGCCGCGTGCTGCCGGAACTCGTGCGCAGTTGGCGCGTCTATGCGCTGGTGCGCGAGCCGGAGGAGGAGTTGCGGGCGCTGGGCGTCCTCCAGATTCTCGGCGACCTCGACCGGCCGGCCACGCTCGGGCGCCTTGCCGACCTCGCCCATGCGGTGCTGCACAGTGCGCCGCCGGCGCCGGCCGGCACGACCGATGCCCGGACGCGCCGTCTGATCGCGGCTTTGCGAAGGTCAAGAAGTCTACCACGCCGCCTTGTTTACATCGGCACCAGCGGCGTCTATGGCGACTGCCGCGGCGCCGTCGTCGGCGAAACCCGGCTGCTGCGGCCGGCCACGGCGCGGGCGCAGCGCCGAGCCGACGCCGAGCGCCAATTGCGCGCCTTCGGCCGCGCTTCGGCCTGCT
>DAIEEM010000339.1 GCA_027325905.1 Rhodocyclaceae bacterium | reverse complement strand
ACGCAGTTCGTCGCCGAGGTGGTGCCGCTGTCGCTCGACGAGCGCGGCGGCCACGAAGTCGAGGCCATGCGCCGCACCATCCTGGCGCAGTTCGACCAGTTCGTGAAGCTGAACAAGAAGATTCCGCCGGAAATCCTCACTTCGCTGGCGGGCATCGAGGAAGCAGGCCGTCTGGCCGACACCATCGCCGCGCACTTGCCGATGAAGCTGGAACTCAAGCAGGAAATCCTCGAACTCTTCGACGTCGGCGGCCGCCTCGAAAAGCTGCTGGCCCAGCTTGAAACCGAACTCGACATCCTCCAGGTCGAAAAGCGCATCCGCGGCCGCGTCAAGCGCCAGATGGAGAAGAGCCAGCGCGAGTACTACCTCAACGAGCAGGTCAAGGCCATCCAGAAGGAACTCGGCGAAGGCGAGGAGGGTGCCGATCTCGACGAGATGGACAAGAAGATCAAGACCTCCGGCATGAGCAAGGAAGCCATGCAGAAGGCGCAGGGCGAACTCAAGAAGCTCAAGCTGATGTCGCCGATGTCGGCCGAGGCGACGGTGGTGCGCAACTACGTCGAGACCCTGCTGGGTCTGCCGTGGAAGAAGAAGTCGCGCATTTCCAAGGACCTGGTCGCCGCCGAGAAGGTTCTCGACAAGGACCACTACGGCCTCGAGAAGGTCAAGGAGCGCATCGTCGAATACCTGGCCGTGCAGCAGCGCGTCGACAAGGTCAAGGCGCCGATCCTGTGCTTGGTCGGCCCTCCGGGCGTCGGCAAGACTTCGCTCGGCCAGTCGATCGCCAAGTCGACCAACCGCAAGTTCATCCGTATGGCGTTGGGCGGCGTGCGCGACGAAGCCGAGATTCGCGGCCATCGCCGCACTTACATCGGATCGATGCCGGGCAAGATCTTGCAGAACCTGGCCAAGGGCGGCGTCAAGAACCCGCTGTTCCTGCTCGACGAAGTGGACAAGCTCGGCATGGACTTCCGCGGCGACCCGTCCTCGGCGCTGCTGGAAGTGCTCGATCCGGAACAGAACCATACCTTCCAGGATCACTACATCGAAGTCGACTTCGATCTTTCCGATGTGATGTTCGTGGCGACCGCCAACACGCTGAACAGTCCGGCGGCGTTGCTCGACCGCATGGAAGTGATTCGCCTGTCCGGCTACACGGAGGACGAAAAGGTCAACATCGCCATTCGCTACCTGCTGCCGAAGCAGTTGAAGAACAACGGCGTCAAGCGCGAGGAACTCACCGTCACCGACGACGCCATCCGCGACATCGTGCGCTACTACACGCGCGAAGCCGGGGTGCGCGCGCTCGAGCGCGAGATTTCCAAGATCTGCCGCAAGGTGGTCAAGGCGCTGGTGATGAAGGCGCGCAAAAACAAGATCATCGTCAACGCCAAGAACCTCGACAAGTACATCGGCGTGCGCCGCTACTCCTTCGGCATGGCCGAGAAGGAGAACCAGGTCGGTCAGGTCACCGGTCTGGCCTGGACGGAAGTCGGCGGCGAGTTGCTGACCATCGAATCCGTCGCCGTGCCCGGCAAGGGCAAGACCATGACCACCGGCAAGCTCGGCGAAGTCATGCAGGAGTCGATCCAGGCCGCGCTGACGGTGGTGCGCCGCCGCAGCAAGCAGCTTGGCATCGCCGAGGACTTCTACCAGAAGAACGATCTGCACATCCACTTGCCCGAAGGCGCCACGCCCAAGGACGGTCCGTCCGCCGGCGCCGCCATCACGACGGCCCTGGTATCGACGCTTACCGGCATTCCGGTGCGCGCCGACGTCGCCATGACCGGCGAGATCACGCTGCGCGGCGAGGTGCTGCCGATCGGCGGCCTCAAGGAGAAGCTGTTGGCGGCTGTGCGTGGCGGCATCCGGCTGGCGCTGATTCCCGAGGAGAACGTCAAGGACCTCGCCGAGATTCCCGATACGATCAAGAACCGCATCGAGATCCGGCCGGTCAAGTGGATCGACCAAGTGCTCGAAATCACGCTCGAGCGCATGCCGCAGCCGCTGCTGGAAACTGCGGTTACGGCGGCCGCCACCGTGCCGGCGGTCGAGACGCCGGTGCCGCCGGCCGTCACGCACTGAGATCGTTTGACCCCACGTCGACGCCGCCTGCGGGCGGCGTCGATTTTTGCGGCGCCGTCCTCGCCGCAAGGTGCTGTAAGGCTGCCGCCATTAACTGATAGAATTCGCCACCCTTCCGGCAGCTTCAAGCGTTTCGCCTGCGCCCGTGGGTGCTTAGCTCAGTTGGTAGAGCGTCGCCTTTACACGGCGAATGTCGGCGGTTCGAGCCCGTCAGCGCCCACCAATCCCTTTCCGCGCGAGCATGGCAATCAGGCCAACGGTCGCGAGGCCGCACAGCAGCAATGCGGC
>DAIEEM010000111.1 GCA_027325905.1 Rhodocyclaceae bacterium | reverse complement strand
CGCATACAGGGCGGCGTCGGCGCGCGCATAGGCCGCGGCGAAAGCTTCGCCGCGGCGGCAGGCGGTGACGCCGAGGCTGGCGGTGATCGACAGCGCCTGCGTGCCGGCGTCGAGCGGCGTCGCTTCGATCAGCCGGCGCAGTTGCTCGGCGCGCGCCTTGGCCTGGATCAGCGTCGGCTGTTCCAGCAGGACGGCGAACTCCTCGCCGCCCATACGGCCGACGCGGTCGCCGCCGGCCAGGGCTTCCTGCATGACTTCGGCCAGGCCGCGCAGCACGGCGTCGCCGGCCGGGTGGCCGTGGCGGTCGTTGACCCGCTTGAAGTGGTCGATGTCGAGCACGACCAGGCCGCAGTCGCGCGCCGCCAGCGCCGCCTCGATGCGCACCGTCATCGCGCCCTTGTTGAGGCAGCCGGTGAGGAAGTCGTGCTCGGCCTGGTAGGCGAGCGAATGCGTGAGCTGCTCGAGCTTCTTGTTGAGGCGGTTCATGTCCTTCTCGCGCCGGTCGGAGAGGCGGACGAGTTGCTTGGTCTCGCGCAGCAGGTGCTCGTAGCCGGCCAGCAGCTTCGCCAGCGTCGCCGCGGTTGCGCCGGGCAGATTCCCGCCGTCGAGCAATCCGCGGCATTCCTGCGCCAAGCGGTCCTCCGCCTCGAATAGATTGAATTCCTGAGCCACGATGGGGTTTCCTTTGGCACCGATTCTGGCGGCGCAGTGTTGCCGCCGAATGAACGAATTGTTTAGGCTTTAGAATTCGCCCCATGCATACGCTCGCCTGCGGCAACTTCCGCATCGCCCTGAGGCGCCCGCTGGTCATGGGCATCGTCAACCTGACCGCCGATTCCTTTTCCGGAGACGGCCTCGGCAACGACACGGCGCGCGCCGTCGCCCATGCCCTGGCGCAGATCGAGGCCGGCGCCGACATCCTCGATCTCGGCGCCGAGTCGTCGCGTCCGGGCGCGCCGCCGGTGGCCGCGGCGGACGAACTGGCGCGGCTGCTGCCGATGCTGCGCGCGCTGCGCGACGCGCCGGTGCCGCTGTCGGTCGATACGGCGAAGCCGGAAGTGATGGCGGCGGCGCTGGCCGAGGGCGCGGCGATGATCAACGACATCGCCGCCTTGCAGGCGCCGGGCGCGCTGGCGGCCGTGGCCGCGAGCCAGGCGGCGGTGTGCCTGATGCACATGCAGGGCGAGCCGCGCACCATGCAGGGCGAGCCGAGCTACGGCGACGTCGTCGCCGAGGTTGCGGTCTTTCTCGGCGCACGTGCGCAGGCCTGTATGGCGGCGGGCATCGACGCCGCGCGCATCGTCGTCGATCCCGGCTTCGGCTTCGGCAAGACCCTGGCGCATAATCTCGCCCTACTCAAGCATCTCGACGCCTTGCGCGAACTGGGTTTTCCGCTGCTGGCGGGGCTGTCGCGCAAGTCGATGCTGGGCGCGATCACCGGCCGGCCGGTGGCGGATCGGGTCCACGCCAGCGTCGCCGCGGCGTTGCTGGCGGCGGAGCGCGGCGCGGCGATCATCCGCGTGCACGATGTCGCGGCGACGCGCGATGCGCTGATGGTATTGAATGCGCTTGATGCCGCGACGCTGCCGCAGGGATGATTCCTGTTGGGCCGGACATATGGTCGGTTTGCGGAATGGGAAATTTAGGATGAAATATTCGGCTATCTTGAGGTTCGGGTTCGGTGCGCGATCGGGCCGGCGCTTTTCCGGCCCGGGGGACATGGAGGGAAGCGGACACCT
>DAIEEM010000312.1 GCA_027325905.1 Rhodocyclaceae bacterium | reverse complement strand
GGCGCGCCTGCGGCTGGCGCGGCTCGGCGTGGAACGCATCGGCGGCGGCGGTTTCTGCACTTATACGGAGGACTAACGCTTCTTTTCGTTTCGTCGCGAAGGCGCCACCGGACGCATGGCGACGCTCGTTTGGCTGGAGCGCCCAACGTAGGCCGAAAACGACAGGAACGATGCCGCGCTATGCTATGTTTGTGAAACTTGAACTTAATTACCCGCGCTCCTTCAAGAGGCTTCTTGCCTTGGGGTTTGCACTGGTTGTGCTGCCGTTGGCACTTGGCTTGATCGGGAATGCGGTGTCGATTCGCCAGCTTTCCAGCAAAAGTCGCCAAGCTGTCTATGCCGCCATGCGCATGACTCAGGCCAGCCGGACGCTTCTTGAAAACATCACGGCCCAGGAACGCATCGTCCGCCAGTACGAAGTGCTGCGCGATCCGCGGCTGCTCGATGCCTACGAGAACCTCCATACCGGATTCGGCGATATTGTTGCCCGACTTGCGGAAATGTCCCTGGCGGCGCAACAGCGCGAAGAATTGTCCGCCATCGCCGAACGCGAGAACGGCCTGCACGTCTTGCTGAGTGGAGCGCCGGCTGTGTCGTCCCGTGGGCGTTCGACGCCGCAGGATGCCGTCGTGGCGCAATACGTCGCCCTGTCCCAAGCCGCGCAAGATCTCCTCCAGCACAACAGCAAAGTCATAGACGCCGAGGTCGAGGACCTGCAGGGCCTGGCCGCACGGGCCGAGCGGACGATGGTCGCCCAGTTGCTGGCCCTGCTGCCCGCAGCGGCCTTCCTCGTATTCGGCTTCACGCGCTTGCTGGCCGGTCCCGTGGGGCAACTCGAAGCCGCCATCGGCGGCCTTTGGGCGGGACGCTTCGATCGCAAGATCGAGGTGAGCGGCCCGACGGACTTGCAGGCCCTCGGGGCGCAGCTCGATCGACTGCGCCTGCGCCTGATGCAACTGGAGGAGAGGAAGAGCCGTTTTTTGCGGCACGTCTCGCATGAACTCAAGACGCCGCTGACGGCGCTGCGCGAAGGGTCCGACCTCCTGGCCGAAGGAACCGCCGGCCCCTTGACCGGGTCGCAGAAGGAAATCGTCGGCATCCTGACGGACAACAGCCAGCGCCTGCGCAAGCTCATCGAGGATCTGCTGGCGTACAGTGCTGCCGACTTCGAGCGATCCGTGCTGCGTCGGCAGATCTTTCCGCTGCGCGAGCTGGTCGACGCCGTGGTGGAGAGCCAGCGGCTCGCGCTGGCGGCGCGCGACCTGCGCGTCGTCGTGGATGCCGGCGATCTCGTCCTCGACGCCGACCGCGAAAGAATCAAGACGGTCCTCGACAACCTGCTGTCCAACGCCGTCAAGTATTCGCCGGCGTCTGGCGCCATATCGATACGGGCGCGTCGCGAGGGTAAGGAAGCTGTGGTCGAGGTCGCCGACCAAGGCCCGGGAATTTCGGAGGAGGATCGTGATCGCGTTTTCGATCCCTTCTACCAAGGTCGTATTCCCGCCGCCGGCCCGGTCAAGAGTTCCGGCCTCGGCCTATCCATCGCCCAGGAGCACGTACTCGCGCATGGCGGCCGCCTGGTGCTGCTGCCCGGTCCGGGAGCCCGTTTCCAAGTCAGGTTGCCGCTGCAATGAAACTGAACGCTTACGTGCGGATCATCGCCGTCCTGATCGCAGTGCCTGTCGCGGCATGCGGCAGTCTGACCGGAACCGGCGATCAGTATTGGCTCAAGGATGAAGGCCCGCGCTTTCCTTCGACCGACGAGTCGCTGGCCGCGTACCACGCCTATGTCTGGAATCTGACGGCCGCGGAGTGGGCTCGGGAGAGCGAGCGCGTGCACGGCGCCGTCGGCCGCGATCAACACCTGTTCCAGCGCGTGCGCGAAGCCATCGTCGCCGCCGCGCCGGCCGCTCCGCAACGCGAGCACGCACGTGCCCAGCAGCTATTGGAGCAATGCGAGCGCGAAGCCCAGAACGCCCCATCGCTAAAGGCATTGATCGCCCTGCTGCGCGACGAGCTGGCCGAGCGGCGCCGGCTCGAAGACCGCTTGCGCGACGAGACGCGCCGCGCCGACGAGGCGGACCAGAAGTTGGGTGCGCTGAAGGCCATCGAGTTGAACCTTCTCGAACGCGGCCGCCCCGCCGGAAACAGGAAGCCATGACCGAAGCGAAGCCGAACATCATGCTGGTGGATGACGATGCCGCGCTGCTGCGGCTCTTGACGATGCGGCTCGAGGCGGCCGGCTACGCGATCGTCGCCGTCGACAGCGGCGAGCGGGCGCTGGCCAGCCTCGCCGCCGAGCGTCCGCAGCTCGTGATCTCCGACATGCGCATGCCGGGCATGGACGGCGCCACGCTGTTCGACGCCATCCGGCGCCAGTATCCGACGCTGCCCGTCATCATGCTGACCGCCCACGGCACTATTCCCGACGCCGTCGTCGCCATGCAGCGCGGCGTCTTCGGCTACCTCACCAAGCCGTACGACGCACCGCAACTGCTGGCGGAAGTCGAACGCGCCCTCAAGCTGGGCGGCGGCGCCGGCGATACGGCAGCCGAGCCCTGGCGCAGCGGCATCATCACCTGCAATGCGACGATGGAAACCCTGCTGGCGCAGGCGCGCCTCGTCGCGGCCGGCGACGCCAGCGTGCTTATCCGCGGCGCCTCCGGCAGCGGCAAGGAACTGCTGGCAAGAGCGATCCACCTGGCCAGCCGCCGCAGCGCGGCCTCCTTTCTTGCCATCAATTGCGGCGCGATTCCAGAGCAACTGCTGGAGTCCGAACTCTTCGGGCACGCAAAAGGATCCTTTACCGGAGCGCTGCGCGACCATCGCGGCCTGTTCCAGGAAGCCGAGGGCGGCACGCTGTTTCTCGACGAGATCGGCGACATGCCGCTGCTGCTGCAGGTGAAGCTGCTGCGCGTGCTCGAGGAGCGTCAGGTGCGCCCCGTCGGTTCGGCGCGCAGCGTGCCCATCGATGTGCGCATCCTCTCCGCGACGCACCGTCCGCTCGAGCAGGACATCGCCGCCGGGCGGTTCCGCGAAGATCTCTACTACCGCCTCAACGTCGTCACGCTGTCCTTGCCGGCTTTGGCGGAACGTCGCGACGATATCCCGCTGCTGGCATCGCATTTCCTGCGGCAGCTCGGCGGAAAATACGAGAAGATCGTTGCGGGCTTCTCGCCCGCCGCGATGGAACTGCTGATCGGCGCCGCATGGCCGGGCAACGTGCGCCAGCTCTACAACGTCGTCGAGCACGCGGTCGTGCTTTCCACGACGCCCCTCATCGCCGTCGACCTGATCGAGAACTCGTTGCGCGAGGCCCAGCGGATGGAGTCGCTGGAAGATGCGCGTATGCGGTTCGAACGCGACTACCTGGCGCGGGCGCTGCGCATCTGCGGCGGCAACGTCACACATGCCGCACGCCTGGCTAAGCGCAACCGCACCGAGTTTTACAAGCTCCTGCAGCGGCATCATCTCGATCCCGGCCAGTTCAAGTAGCGGTGTCGCCGGTTGGCGACGCCGGCAATTTCCAGATATTCAGAGACTTATGCGGGACAGGGCTGCCGACTGTCGTCGACCGACGACGGTACCGAACGCCGCTGCGCCGCGCGCGCTTGCGTAACTGCTTGATTTCCCGTCCCGCACGGCCCTGGCATCGACATTGCGTAGTCCACATCAAGCGGCTTCCATGAGCGCCGCGTTGATAAAGGAAACGCAATGAACAAAACCCCCATGCATCTTGCCGCCGCGATCCTCGCGGCCGCCACCCTGGCGGCATGCTCGTCGAATCCGACGAAGCAGGAGATCGGCACCGTCAGCGGCGCAGTCGTCGGCGGCATCGTCGGATCGGCACTGACCGGAGGCAGCGGAGCCGGCACGGTCGGCGGCGCCGCCGCGGGCAGCTACATCGGCAACCGCATCGGCAGCGAACTGAGCCACCACTAGATCCCGCCGCTGCGGACGCTGTTCTCACCGGAAAGGAGATCATCATGAGCGCTTCAAACATCCACAGGCCGACGCCGCGCTTCTTGTATCCGTCGCTAATCGTCGCGGCGATCGCCATCACCGTTTTCAGCCTGCTCGGTATCGCCAGCATCACCGGACACTTGCCGGGCGCGCTCGCCGGGCAGCCCGCATCGGCCGAGGTCGCCGCGGCACAGGCGGCGCCGTGCGCAGAATGCGGCGTCGTCGAAGCGGTGCGCGCGATCCAGACACGTGGTAGCGGAACCGGCTTCGGCGCGGTGCTGGGCGGCCTGGGCGGCGCGGTGCTCGGCAATACGCTAGGCCGCGGCAACGGCCGCACCGCCATGACCATTATCGGCGGCGGCGCCGGCGCCTACGCGGGTAATGAGATCGAGAAGAACGGCAATCGCCATACCTTATGGCAGACCCGTGTGCGCATGGACGACGGCACGCTTCGCACGCTGACGACGCAGTTTCAGCCCGAGTTCGGGGTCGGCAGCAAGGTGAAGCTCGTCGATGGACAGATGGTGCCGCGCGCCTGAGTTGCCGGCCAGCATCGAAACGAGTTGAGGAACGATCGCCATGAACCGTACTGCAATCAAGCTCCTGGCAGCCAGTGCCGCCTATTTCCAGCTCGACGAAACCGGCGCCAAGCGCGGACAGCCAAGAGGAGACCGCTTCAACAAGAAGGTACAACGGATCACCGGCCGCGACGACGCGGCTTCGAAACGGCGGGCGTCCCGCCCGCATGTAGATTGGAGGTAACGATGATGCGCAAACCAATTAATGCTCTGCTGTGCGTTGCGATCATTTCCGGCGTTAGCCTTAACGCTGCCGCCCGTGGTTTCGGCGGAGGATCCGGTTTTGCGGGCCACCAGGCCGCCGGCCCGTCTCTCAGTAGCCGGGCTTTTGAAAATTCCAACGGCCGCTTCGCCGCGGATCGAGACACCGGCCAGTCCCGGGCAGAGGACCGGATGAGCGCGGCGGGGCTAAAACACCAGAAGGAGATTTCTGCCCAGGCGACGCGACATTATCGAGCGTCAACGCATTCGGAACTTGGCAAGCGAGAAACGCCAAGATAGGTCGAGCAGATTTTCAGGCTGCGGTCGTTCGCCAAAATTTCCCAAGCAGTTACGTGCGTCGGCTTTGGCCGGGCAGAAGACAATCCCAAGAAAAGGCCACCTGTGAGGCGGCCTTTCGCTGCGACAGAGTTTTTCAGTCGGCGAAAATTTCCCAGCGATTTTGAGAACCTACACGAGGCTGCTCTTCCGGCGCCGGCAACGGCGCGTCGACATATTTGACACTCCGCATGCTGCAATGCAGAATCGGCCCAGTTAACTAGGAGCCGTGGATGTCTGCCGCACAAGATCCCAACTCGGCCGCAATTCAGGCCATGCTTCAAGCCGGGCAGTCCTTCGCTCAGGGTTTCATGCAGTTCATGGCGCAACAACAATCGACGTTGCAAAA
>DAIEEM010000293.1 GCA_027325905.1 Rhodocyclaceae bacterium | reverse complement strand
TTGGCCGGATAGACCGCGATGCCGATGCTGATGGTGACGTCGATGCACTGGCCGGCAACGCATACCGGCTGGCCGAGCACCGTGACGATCTTGTCGGCGACCAAGGCGGCGTCGCCTGGCTGGGCGATTTCGGCGAGGACGATGATGAACTCGTCGCCGCCCTGGCGGGCAACGGTATCGCCGTGGCGCACGCAGGTCGTCAGGCGCGCGGCGACCTCCTTGAGCAACTCGTCGCCGATATCGTGGCCGAGCGTGTCGTTGACCTTCTTGAAGTTGTCGACGTCGAGAAACATCACCGCCAGGGAGCGCTCGTGGCGCCTGGCCTGCGATAGCGCCTGCGCCAGCCGGTCGGACAGCATGCGCCGATTCGGCAGGCCGGTCAGGGCGTCGAAGTAGGCGAGTTGCTGTATCTGCTCTTCGGCCCGCTTGCGATCGGTGATGTCGACGCCGAGCCCGATCACCACGGGGCGCCCATCGATGATCGTGCTTGCCGCGGAGAAGAAATACGGGATGCGGTTGCCGTCGCTGCCCAGCAACCCTGCTTCCACCGTCGCCCGTCCCGATTCGAGACCGTGCACTATCGCCGCCGCCACCGGCGGCTTGTCCTCGGCGTCGAAGAAGTCCAGCGGATGAGCCTTGGCGATTTCCGCCGCGCTGAGCCCGGAGATGCTTTCCAGGTTGCGGTTCCACGCCTGGAAGTTGCCTGAGGCATCGAACATGTAGAAGACGCCGGGCAGCGATTCGATGATTTTCTCGCGGATCATCTGCTCGCGCAGCAGTTGTCGCTCGGCCTCCTTGCGTTCGACGATCTCGTCCATGAGCTGGAGCGTGCGCGAGGAGAGCTTCTCGTACACGCCGAGGACGGAATCGATCAGCACCTTGACCGCGCTCGACAGCTCCCGGTCGGTCTGCGCCTTGGCCACGTCGAGCGGAACGCCGTCCTGGAGGGCCAGGACCACCTTGGCCATGCGCCGGTCGTCGTCGAGGATGTGGAAGGCCAGCCAGCGGCAAAGGTAGGCGACGATCCGCTTGATCGCCTCGCCGTCCGGCCGCGGCGCGCCCGGCTTCCTGAGTTGGGCGATTTGCTGCAGGAAACCTGCGTGCGCCGAACGATGGCTGGACTCCATGTCGTCGCCGGCCAGAAACCGCCGCATCAGATCCTCTTCGGCGGAGAAATGGTAGTTTGCGTAGTCGCCGAGACCGCTCAGGGCGTCTTCGAACGTCAGCGCGTCGGACTGCATCACCAGCTTTTGCGCCAGTTCGTTCAGCAAGCGAACGAGCGTGCGATGCTGTTCGTCCATGAAGCCGATGCCCGTCTCGAACTGCTTATTCCATGGGAATAGCTCGAGTGGGGCGGCGGCTTCAGGCGTGTCCGTACGTGCTCCTGCCGCGGACGGCGCTTCGTCGTGGTCGTGGAGCTTGCTCACAAGTTCATCGCCTCTGCTGCCAGGCCATCGGATTCAGGGATGCGGCGATTGCGTCGACGCGCAATCCTTCGTGGGAATGATACGCGACGCCGGGGTGATTGCTACGCCCGCAGGATTCAGCGGCCCGGCACGCCCGTCGGCGCGGCGCGCAGATACTGCAGCGGCCAGGCTGTTGCCTGGCCCAGCACCTGTGCCGCCGATAGCGGCCAATAGGGGTTGCGCAGGATTTCGCGGCCGAGGAGCACCATATCGGCCTGGCCGCTGCGCAGGATGTGGTCGGCCTGCTGCGGCGAAGTGATGAGGCCGACGGCGGCAGTGGCGATGCCGGCCTCGCGGCGCACGCGCGTTGCGAACTCGGTCTGGAAGCCCGGCCCCGCCGGAATCTTGGCCGTCGGCACCAGGCCGGCGGACGAAACGTCCACGAGGTCGACGCCGAACTCCTTTAGCATGCGGCATAGTTCGACGGTCTCGTCGGCGTTCCAGCCGCCCTCGACCCAGTCGGTGGCCGACAGGCGGACGAGCAGGGGCAGGCGCTCGGGCCATTCGGCGCGCGCCGCGGCAACCACTTCCCGCACCAGTCGGGTACGGTTCTCGAAGCTGCCGCCGTAGGCGTCGCTGCGGCGGTTGGAGAGGGGCGACAGGAACTGGTGCAGCAGATAGCCGTGGGCGGCGTGGATCTCGGCGATCTTGAAACCCGCTTCGCGGGCGCGGCGCGCGGCGGCGGCAAAGGCGGCAATCACTTCGCGGATGCCCGCGGCGTCGAGTTCGAGCGGCACGGCGTAGCCGTCGCCGAAGGCCAGCGGCGACGGCGCGACGACGGCCCAGCCGCCCTCGCTCGCGGTCAGCGTTCTCTGCGCCTCCCAGCCGAGCCCGACGCCGGCCTTGCGACCGGCGTGTGCCAACTGGACGGCGGCGACGCAGCCCTGCTCCTGGGCGAAGCGCGCGATCCGCGCCAGCGGTTCGACGTGCTTGTCGTCCCAGATGCCGAGATCGCCCGGACTGATCCGCCCGGCCGGCGTCACGGCGGTCGCCTCGATGATCATCAGCGCCGCGCCGCCGACGGCGCGGCTGCCGTAATGCACGAAATGCCAGTCGCCGGCCACGCCGTCGCGCGCCGAGTATTGGCACATCGGCGGAATGCCGATGCGGTTGGCGAGAACGACGTCGCGCAGCTTGAGCGGTTCGAACAGATGGGCCATGGCTCGTTTCTCCGTCGGTAAGGGGTTGCGGTAGTTTAGCGTCAGCCGGGCCGGCGGTACTGCCGCCATCGATGGCGACGGCGGAATCCGTTCATTGGTCGTCGAGCGGCGGCAGCTTGGCCGCCAGGAAACACAGCAGTGCGGCGGCCACGGAAAGGACGGCCAGCGTCCCGGCGAGCCGCCTGCCGTGCCAGAGGCCGTCGAACCACTCGTCGAACTCGACGGCAAGCACTGCGGCTTTGCCTCCGATCCGTTCCAGTTCGAGCCGGTATTTCTTCGAATTGTCGACCGCTGCGACATACGGCCCCGACGCATCGTCGGTCGCTTCCGGCGGCGCCAGCGCGAACACCAGCGCCGCAGCGGAAAGGCCGACCGCCAGAACGGCGGCGGCGATCTTGCGCATGACGGTTTCGTAGGGTGTCCTTGGGCTTGCGTCCGGTGGGCGTTCGTCGTCCATCGCGGTTCGTCGTCCTCGAGAATCAGATCAACCGGCGCATCGTGCCGCAGCGCAAGCGGGACGAGGTCCGTGGGCGGAATGTCCGGCTATATTGCCAGAACGTCCGGCCACCGCCGTTCGGTGCGGCAAAAAAACGGGTACCCTGATCTTGTCGTCCGGACACGCACTTTCAGAGTTGTCGATCAACCGCTTGAGGGACCTCGCAGCGCTATTGTCAAGGGGAGATATCGCCGTTCAAGAGGCGCGTCCGACAGACGGCTGAATGGCCGCAATTTGGCCCAACCCCGGTTCGCCGGTCGACGCATCGGTCAACGCTGGCCGAGCGACAGGGAAATCCAAGGGGTGCCATCCGCGC
>DAIEEM010000261.1 GCA_027325905.1 Rhodocyclaceae bacterium | reverse complement strand
CAGCGCGGTGAGCACGCCGACCGGCAACTGCGTCGGCGCGACGACGGTGCGCGCCAGCGTGTCGGCGAGCACCAGCAGGCTGCCGCCGGCGAGCGCCGCGGCGGGCAGCAGCAGGCGCTGGTCGTTGCCGACGGCGAGCCGCACCAGGTGCGGCACCACCAGGCCGATGAAGCCGATGCTGCCGGCCGTGGTGACGGCCACCGCCGTGAACAGCGAGGCCAAGACATAAACGACGCGCTTCAGGCGCGGCACGACGACGCCGAGCGCGCTCGCCAGCGCGTCGCCGCGCGCCAGCAGGTTCAGCTCGCGCGCGACGGGCAGCGTGGCGATCAGCCCGAGCGCCAGCACGGCCAGCGCCGGCCGCGGATCGACGATCTGGCCGGCGTCGCCCATCAGCCAGTAGAGCATGCCGTGCAGGCTTTGCTCGGGCGCCACCGAGAGGATCAACGCGACGACGGCGCCGCAGCCTGCGGCGACGATGACGCCGGTGAGCAGCAGGCGCGTGCGCGTCCAACTGCTGTCGCCGTGGGCGAGGCCGAACACCAGCAGCGTGGCGAGGAAGCTGCCAGCGAAGGCGCCGAGGTTCACGAAGGCCAGCGCCAGTCCGGCCAGCATCGCCGCCAGCGCGCCGACGGCGGCGCCGCCGGAGATGCCGAGGATGTACGGATCGGCGAGCGGGTTCCTTAGCAGCACTTGCATCAGGGCGCCGGCCAGCGCCAGCAGGCCGCCGCAGGCGAAGGCGCCTAGCGTGCGCGGCAGGCGCAGGTTGCGCACGACTTCGGCGGCCATGCCCTGGCTGTCGCCGCCCAGGCCCAGCGCCGCCAGCACGTCCGCGATGCCGAGCGAAACGCTGCCGACCGCCAGGCTCAACAGCAGGCTCGCCGCCGCCAAGACGGCAAGGGCGGCGATGACGGCGAGAGCGCGGCGGCGGCTGGGCATGGCGTCTTACTTCGGCGTATAGCGGAATCCGACGTAGAGGTTGGCGCTCGGCGTGTTGAAGCCCTGCACCAGTTCGTAGCGTTTATCGAACAGGTTGTTGACGCGGCCCACCAGGGACCACTCCGGGCTCAGCGCCATTTTGCCGTCGATGTTCACCAGGCCGAATCCGCCCATGGTCTGGGTATTCGCGACGTCGTCGAAGCGCGGTCCCGTGGCGACCAACTGCACGCCGGCATCCCAGCGGCCGCCATCGTAGCGCAGTTCCGCCGTGCCGTGCTCCTTGGCGCGGCGAATCAGGTAAAGGCCGCTATCCATGTCCTTGGCGCTCAGGTAATCGTAGGCGGTACGCAGTTTCCACCGGCCGAAAGTTTCCTCGTACGCCAGCGTGTCGCCCTTGAGCATGGCGCTGCCGACGTTGATCGAGGTGAAGAAGCCGGCGGGTGCCGCGGCGTTGCCGAAGTTGATGAGGTCGGCGACGCGGTTCTCGAAGTGGGTCAGGCTGACGCGGCGGTCGCCGTCGTCGTAGACGACGCTCGCCTCCTTGTTGCGGGCTCGTTCGGGGCGCAGGTTCGGATTGCCGACGTAAAAGCTCGAATAATCCACGGGCCAATAGAGGTCGTCGAAGGTCGGCGCGCGATAGGCGGTGCCGGCCGACAGCGAGGCGCGCCACGCCGACGCGATCTGGTAGCCGTAGGCGAGCGACCCGGTGCTGTGGCTGCCGAATTGGGAGATGTCGTCGTCGCGGGCGTCGACTTGCAGCGAGTGCCGGCCGAAGTGCGCTTGATAGCCGGCAACCAGCGAGTCGGTGGTGCGCTCGCCGACCGTGAAGGCGACCGCGTTCGAGTCGACGTTCTCCGCGCGCCGCTCGGCGGCCAGCATGAGCTTGCCGGCAGCGGTGACGATGTCGTTCTGCCAGGAGAACTGGTCCTGCATCGTGCGGAAACGCTGGCCGCCGACGGTGTTGGCGACGGGGTCGAGCGAGTAGCTGACCATGTCGTCTTCGCTGCGGCCGACCCTCAGTTGGCTGGTCCAGTTGGGCAGGAAGCGGTCGCGCGCATAGACGGAGTACGAACTGAGCGTCTGCGTCAGGTAGTTGTCGAAGTTGTTGGTGCAGACCGTATACGTCGGATCGCAGTTGCTGGCGTCGTAGTGGGTCGTGCCGTCGCTGTAGAAGATCTCGGCGCCGATCTCGTGGCCGGGCGCGACGTGCTGCGCCACCCGCGCGCTCAGGTTGCGGTTGTCATAGGGATCGCGATCCGGGTTGAAGGCGGGATTTGCGGCATTGGTCGCCGAGAAGCTGCCGCTGTGAAGGTAGCCGGCATTGATGTTGAAGTTCGTGTCGTTGACGGCGCCGCCGTAATTGGCGTTGCCGCTGTCGGTGCCATAGCTGCCGACGCCGAATTCCGCCGAGGCATGGGGGGCATCGGTGCTCTTGCGGGTGAATATCTGGATGACGCCGCCGATGGCGTCGGCGCCGTAGAGTGCGCTGTCGGGGCCGCGCAGTACCTCGATGCGCTCGATCTGGTTCAGCGGAATGTTTTCAAAGGCGGTGGTGCCGAGCGTGGCCGACGACAGGCGCTGGCCGTCGACGAGCACCACCGTGTGCTGCGGGCTGCCGCCGCGAATGCTGACCGATTCCGCCGAACCGGGCCCGCCGTTGGCCCACATCTGGACGCCGGGCTGGGTCTGCAGCAATTCGGCCAGCGTGGACTGGCCGGCCTGTTCGATCTGGTCGCGCGTAATGACGCTGACGTCGCTGAGGACTTCGCTGGCGCGGGTCGGTATGCGGCTGGCGGTGACGACGACGGCGGCTTCGTCGTCGGCAAGCGCCGCGGCGACGAAGGTATTGGCGATGATGGCCGCGAGCGCGGTGCGGACAAGAGGATGATGCATGATGGATCGGACTCCCGTTGCGGCGAACGTCCCCGTGCGCCGGAATTGCGGAACGGATGCGGCAGGGAGAAACGCGAAGGGGGCGCAAGGCCACCGGCGCATCGCCACCCCGCGACACATCCACTGGTTTGTCCGCGGCCGGGCTCCGGGCTCGAAAGTCTTGAACCGCCGCCTTCCCGGGAATATCCCAGTGGCATAGTGGCGGTTCCGCACTCTCTTACCGTTGCGGGGGCAGCGCCGGAATTGCGCGAGGTTCGCGCGCACCGGCTTCCCGTTTCACCCTTGCGCCGGGAAGGCGTTCGGGCACCGTGGACAGCGGGTGCAGTCTAGCACGGACGCCTAATACCGCGCCCGGCGCCGGTGGCGGCCTATTGCGGCGCTACCTTCACATCGCCGGCTTATTGCTTGACCAGGAACGGTTTTTCTCGCACACTTGCGACCCATCATGGATGCCGATCTCACCAAGCTCGAAACGAAAATCGAGGACGTCGTGGCGTTCTGCGAGAACGTGCGCGAGCAGAATCGCGAGCTGCGCAGCCGCGTCACCGTGCTCGAAGGCGAGAAGCGGATGCTCGCCGAGAAGATCGACACGACGCTGCTGCGCCTCGAAGCGCTGATGGATCGGCTGCCGGAGCAATGAGCACGCCGACGCTCGAGATCAAGCTGCAGGGGCGCGCCTACAGCGTCGCCTGTCCGCCCGAGGAACGCGAGGCCTTGCTCGAGGCCGCCGCGCTGCTCGACGCCAAGATGGCGGACATCGCCGAGAAGACCAAGAGCGGCGGCGAGCGCCTGGCGGTGATGGCGGCGCTGAATCTCGCCCACGAATTGACCTCGCTCAAGAAATCGCCCGCCGCACCTCTTGATACGGCCGCCGCGAAGCGTAGAATCCAAGCCATGGAGGCGCGCTTGGAAACAGCTCTGGCGCAACAGGACGACCTGTTCTAGAGCATTCCCGGCGGCGCCCGAGAAATCCCCTGCGGTGTTTGCCAGGCCATACATTCCTTGAACCAATGCTAATTGGCATCGGCTGCCGACCAAAGACACCGCTGTTGCGAGCGCCCCTCGCCGGGCGCACCTGATGCGGTAGGAAAGCGGCCACTCTGGACCCAGGTTCAGGATGCCGGCCGAAGCGGCACACGCGGGGGACCTGATTCAAAGCGCGGCGCGAACCGCGCTTTCTTTTTGGGCCGCAGAGCATGCAAGAAGCGCCAGCCATCGACCAGAGTTTCGGCCGCCATCGCGTCGGCGCGGACGAGCGCAAGCGCCGCATCCGCCGCGTCTTCGAGGCCGTCGCCCCGCGCTACGACCTCATGAACGACCTCATGAGCTTCGGCATCCATCGCCTGTGGAAACGCAAGCTGGCGCGGCGCTGCGCGGCGGCGCGCGGCCGCGTCGTCGATCTCGCCGGCGGCACCGGCGACCTCGCCCGCCTGCTCGCCGGCGCCGGCCGCGACGTGCTGGTCTGCGACCCGAGCCTGGCGATGATGGGCCAGGGCCGGCGCCGCGACGGCGGTCTCGCCTGGCTCGCCGGCGAAGCCGAGGCGCTGCCTTTCGCCAGCGCCAGCGTGGATCTGCTGACGATCTCCTTCGGCTTGCGCAACGTCACCCGGTTGGAGGCGGCGCTGGGCGAAATCCACCGCGTGCTGAAGCCCGGCGGGCGTTTCGTCTGCCTGGAATTCTCGCGGCCCTACCGCTGGTTCGCGCCCTTCTACGATCTCTACTCCTTTCTCGTGATACCGCGCCTGGGCGCCGCGGTCGCGGGCGCGCCGGAAGCCTACGAATATCTCGTCGAATCGATTCGCCGCTTCCCCGACCAGGGCGGCTTCGCGGCGCTGATGGCGCAGGCGGGATTCGGCGGCGTACGCTGGGAGAACGTTTCTTTCGGCATCGCGTGCCTGCATTTTGGCGAGGTGCCGCGATGAAGCCGGAAGTCCCCGCCGCCGTCGTCGCTGCCCCACCGCAGGGCTGGCGCGTCTGGTGGACCGCGGCGCGGCCGCGCACCCTGACCATTGCGGTGACGCCGGTGCTGCTCGGCACCGCCATCGCCTGGGCCGAAGGTGCTCCCCATGCCTGGCTGGCGGCGGCGGTTGCGCTGGTTTGCGCGCTGCTGGTCCAGGCCGGCACCAACCTCCACAACGACGCCGCCGATTTCGAGCGCGGCAACGACACGGCCGAGCGCGTGGGCCCGCTGCGCGTCACGGCGGCGGGCTGGGCGCTGCCCGGTGCAGTGCGCGGCGCCGCGTTCATGGCCTTCGCCGCCGCCTTCGCGCTCGGCATCTATCTCGTCGGCGTCGGTGGCTGGCCCATCCTCGCCGTCGGCCTCGCCTCGCTCGCCGCTGGCTGGGCCTACTCGGGCGGGCCGCGGCCGATTTCGCACACGCCGCTGGGCGAGCTTTTCGTCTGGGTCTTCTTCGGCGTGACTGCCGTCGCCGGCAGCCACTGGCTCCAGGCCGGCCGGCTTTCGTCCGCGGCGCTGCTCGGCGGCGCCGCGCTCGGCTCGCTGGCCGCCGCGGTGCTGATGGTCAACAACTACCGCGACCTCGCCAGCGACCTCAAGGCCGGTCGCCTCACGCTGGCCGCCGTGCTCGGCGCCGCGGGCGCGCGCCGCGCCTACGGCGCGATGATGCTGGCGCCGTTCGCCGTGCCGCCGCTGCTGGCCTGGCAGGGACGTCCCGGCGCGCTGTTGGCGTTGGGCGCGTTGCCGCTGTGCCTGGGGGCAGTGCGCCGCATCGCGCGCGGCGAAGCGGGTGCGGCGCTCAACCTGCTGCTGGCCGCCACCGCCCGCGCCGGCTTCGTCTTCGGCCTGCTGCTCGCCGTCGGCGTGATGCTGTAGCCGGCCCGCGCGCCGGACCATACGATACACTGCCGGGCTTGTGCCGCATGTCATAGCAACGTAGGGGGGCGCCAACGGTGGCGGCGAAAGAGGCCATGGCCCGCACTCGGCCGCGCGCAACCTCGCCGATACCCGCCTGGCCGGCCTCAGCGCCGACAACCGTTTCGATGCCGGCTACAAGGCCATCATGCAGTGCGCGATGATCGGCCTGTGGGCCAAGGGCTATCGCATCGCCACCAGCCCGCCCGGCCACCACCAGACCGCGCTGCAAACGCTGCCCAAGACCATGAAAACCTCGACCATGACACCGTGATCGTCCTCGACGCCCTGCGCAAGCAGCGCAACCTCAACGACTACGCGGGCGATCCCGTCACCGACGCCGCCGTATCGACACCTGCCGCGACATCCTCGTCGGCAAGGTGCCCGACCCGAAGTCCCAGGCCGAACAGATCACCATGGCGCTGATCTACAAGTTCATGGACGACATGGACGTCGAAGCCGAGGCGCTCGGTGGCCGCCGCAGCTTCTTCATCAACGGCCACGCCAAATACCGCTGGTCCAAGCTGATGGCGCCCGGCATCGGCGGCCACGACATGCTGAAGCTGTACGGCGAAGCCATCCAGAAAATAAACGAGAACACTGGCATCCACCGAGGAACAGGAAGA
>DAIEEM010000260.1 GCA_027325905.1 Rhodocyclaceae bacterium | reverse complement strand
AGACCACGCTGCCGGCCGCGACGGCATGCACTTCGGCGCCTTCGGCGGCGCGGATGAACAGCCCCTTCCAGGTCGCGCCGCCCTCGGCGCGCTTGGCGCCGAAGCGGCCGGCTAGGTCGCCGCGCACCGGCAGGCGCAGCTTGCCTTTCAGCGCCGCGAAGGCGCCGCCGGCGGCGGCCGGATCCGGAATGCGCTCGTTGCGCACGACGGGCTCGGCGCCGGTGTGGCCGTGCCTGGCCTTGGCGTGCGGCCTGGCGGCGGCAAGCTTGGCGAGGCCTGCGATGAGTTTGCCCAGGCGCTGCTCGTCGCGTTTCATGGTGTCGATTTCGCGGCGCTGGGCCTTGATGCGGTCGCCGACTTTGGCTAGCGTCGCCTGGTGCTGCCGGCGCTGCGCGACCAGGGCGGCGCGCTCCTGCTGCTGCTGCTGCTCGATCGCGGCGAGCTTCTCGCCCTTCTCGCGCGCCGCCGCGGCCAGGCGGCTTTTCTCGGCGGCGGCGGCGTGCAGATCGCCGATGGGGCCGGCCTTGGCTTTCGACAGCAGGGCGAGGAAGTAGTAGTCGCGCGCCGCCTGGTTGGGATCGCCGCCGGCGACCATCAGTTGCAGTGCGTCGGTTTCGCCGCCGACGTAGCGGCGGAACATCAACCGCGCGAGCTGGTTCTGCTGCGCCTCGGTCTGGCGCAGCAGGCGCTGGGTCTGCTGTTCGAGGTCGGCGAGATCGGCCTGCGTCGCGCTGCGCGCGCTGCCGAGTTCGCGCAGGCGGCGGTTGGCGTCGGAGATCGTCGATTCGGTTTCGCGCAACTGGTCGGCGGCATAGGCCTTGGATTCCTCGCTCTTGGCGAGGTCGCGCCGCAGCGCATCGATGCGGCCGTGCAGTTCCCGGAGTTCGGCCTTCTTCTCGGCGACCGGGGCCGCCGCCGCCGGCAGCCACAGCGCCAACAGAAGAAGCGGGCTCAGGAAACGCGCCGGGCCGCCCCAAGCGTTTCTTGGCCCCCGCGGGGGAGGACGCCGCAAAGCGGAGTCTTCGGGGGGAGCCTTACTTCGCTTTGCCTTGGTTGGCAACGGCTTCCATCGCCTTCTTGATGGCCTCGGCGTCGCCGAGATAGTAGTGCTTGACCGGCTTGAGGTCGGCGTCCAGTTCATAGACGAGCGGCTGGGCCGTGGGGATGTTGAGTTCGACGATGTCGGCGTCCGAGACGTCGTCGAGGTACTTGATCAGCGCGCGCAGGCTATTGCCGTGGGCGGCGATGATGACGCGCTTGCCCGACTTCACGGTCGGCGCGATGGCGTCGCGCCAGTAGGGCACGAAGCGCGCGACGGTGTCCTTGAGGCATTCGGTGCGCGGGAATTCGCCGGGCGCCATGTCGGCGTAGCGCGGGTCGTCGGCCTCGATGCGCGGGTCGCCGTCCGGCAGCGGCGGCGGCGGCGTGTCGTAGGCGCGGCGCCAGATCTTGACCTGGGCTTCGCCGTACTTGGCGGCCGTCTCGGCCTTGTCGAGGCCTTGCAGCGCGCCGTAGTGGCGCTCGTTCAGGCGCCAGGAATGCTGCACCGGAATCCACAGCTGGTCCATTTCCTCGAGCACGACGTTGAGCGTCTTGTTGGCGCGCTTGAGCACCGAGGTGAAGGCGACGTCGAAACGGTAGCCTTCCTTCTTCAGCAATTGGCCGGCGGCGACGGCTTCGGCCTGGCCCTTGTCGGTGAGGCCGACATCGGTCCAGCCGGTGAAGCGGTTTTCCTGGTTCCAGGTCGATTCGCCGTGGCGAAGGAGGACGATCTTGTGCATGGGAGACTCGCGCAAATAGGGGACGGGCGGCGAATAATAAGGCGGAAGGACACGGCGAAGCGGAAAAGCAAAAGCAGTACTCTATAATATTCGGAATTTCAAAGCCGGAGCCCGCATGAACAGCACCATCGTGGATTTGATCGACCACAAGGAGCACATCGAGACGGCCGCGCGAGCGCTGAAAGCGATTTCGCACCCGCTGCGCCTGAAGATACTCTGCGTCGTCGGCGGGCAGGAAGTCTGCGTGCAGGACATCGTCGAGGCGGTGGGCACCTCGCAGAGCAACATTTCCCAACACCTCGCCATCCTGCGCGACAAGGGCGTGCTGCAGACGCGCAAGGATGCCAACCGCGTCTATTACCGCGTCGCCGACAAGCGCACCCTGCAACTGGTCGGACTGATGCGCGAGGTTTTTTGCGGCGTGCCGCGTTCCTAGAAGAGAGACTAAATGGAGTTCCTTCAGCAGAATATTTCCTGGGTCATGCTCGCCGTCTTCAGCGGCGGCATGTTGCTTTGGCCGATGCTGCGCGGTCCAGGCGGCATATCGGTGACCGAGGCCACCACCCTGATCAACCGCGAGGACGGCGTCGTGCTCGATGTGCGCGAAGCCAACGAATGGTCGACCGGCCACATTCCCAACGCGCGCCACATCGCGCTCGGCCAACTGGCGGGACGCCTGTCCGAACTCGACAAGTTCAAGGGGAAGCCCGTGGTCGTCTGCTGCGCCAGCGGCAATCGCTCGTCGTCCGCCTGCGGCGCCTTGCGCAGGGCCGGCTTCGAGCGCGTCTACAACCTGGCCGGCGGCATCGGCGCCTGGTCCGAGGCCGGCCTGCCGGTCACCACCAAGTCTTGAGCGCGGAGGCCGCATGTCCAAGGTCGTGATGTATGCCACTGCCGTCTGCCCCTATTGCGTGCGTGCCGAGCAGTTGCTGCGCCGCAAGGGCGTGACGGAGATCGAAAAGATTCGCGTCGACCTGGAGCCGGAACGTCGCAGCGAGATGCTGGCGAAGTCGAACGGCATGCGCACCGTGCCGCAGATATTCATCGGCGACACGCACGTCGGCGGCTGCGACGATTTGCACGAACTCGAGCGCCTCGGCAAGCTCGACCAGTTGCTGGCCGGCGCCTGACCGCCCGCCGTGGTTAAATACGCCTTTTCCGATTGCGAGCCATCATGACCGAAGCAGTACAGCAACCCGTTTTCAGCATCGAGAAACTCTACGTCAAGGATCTGTCCCTTGAGGTTCCCAACTCGCCGCAGTGCTTTCTCGAACGGGAAGCGCCGGAGGTCGAAGTGCAGTTGTCCACGACGGGCACCGGCGTCGGCGACGGCATCTTCGACGTCGTCCTCACCGTGACCGTCTCCGCCAAGGTCGGCGAAAAGACGCTGTTCCTCGTCGAGGCCGCCCAGGCCGGCCTGTTCCATATCCGCAACGTGCCGGATCAGGAACTCGAGCCCATCGTCGCCGTGGCCTGCCCCAACATCCTGCTGCCCTTCGCCCGCGAAGTGGTCGCCGCCGCGGTCGGCCGCGCCGGTTTTCCGCCGGTGCTGCTGGCGCCGGTGAATTTCGAGAACATCTATCGCCAGCGCCTGGAGCAGCAGGCCCAGTCGGGCGGCGGCGCCGAAGGCTCGACCCAGCTCCAGTAAGCTCATGCGCCGGCTCGCGATTCTCGTCGCCATCGGTTTCGCCGCGCCCGCCTGGGCGCTCGATTACCTTTCGGTGGCCGAGCCCGCGGCGATGTACGACGCGCCCTCGCAGAAGGCGAAGCCGCTGTTCGCGGTTGCCGCCGGCACGCCCGTCGAAGCGGTGGTGACGCTCGACAATTGGGTCAAGGTGCGCGATCCCAAGGGCGATCTCGCCTGGATCGAGAAGCGCAGCCTCAGCCAGACCCGCACCGTGATGGTGAAGGCCGACCGTGCCGAAGTGCACGTGCAGGCCGACGACAAGTCGCCGCTGGTCTTCGCGGCGGAGAAGGACGTCGTGCTCGAATGGCTGGAGCCCGGCCCGCTGGGCTGGGCGCGCGTCAAGC
>DAIEEM010000257.1 GCA_027325905.1 Rhodocyclaceae bacterium | reverse complement strand
GCTATCGTGCTGCTGGCGGCACGGCTCAATTATTACGAGCAGGCCGACCAGGAACAGGCCGACGTCCCGGACGGACAGATCCGCATGTAACGCCGCAGCCGCATCCATGCCGTCGGCATGATAATGGCCACGCATTCAGTGTCTCTATTTCACCATAGGAACATTTCACCGCTTCGCGGCCATTTGGCAGAACTGGTGCCGCTTGGCGCGGAGTAGAATCCGCCGCGTCCATGGAGGACGACTTTCCCGGAGGCTAGCTGTGACAGCTTCAATCGCAACCAACCAGACCATCCTCGTCGTCGGCGGCGGCATTGCCGGCATGACCGCGGCGCTGGAAGCCGCCGAATGCGGCAAGCAGGTCCTGCTGGTCGAAAAGACCCCGACGCTGGGCGGCCGCACCGCCCAGCTCTACCGATATTTCCCGAAGATGTGCCATCCCACCTGCGGGATGGAAATCAACTTGAAGCGCATCAAGGGCAACCCGAACGTACGCGTGATGACGATGACCCAGGTCGTCGCCGTCGACGGCCGGCGCGGCGACTACAAGGTCACGCTCAAGATCAGCCCGCGCTACGTCAACGAAAACTGCACCGCCTGCCGCAAGTGCGGCGAAGCCGTGAGCGCCGAGATTCCCGACGCCTACAACTACGGTCTTTCCAAGGTCAAGGCGGCTTATCTGCCGCACGCCATGGCCTACCCGCAGCGCTACGTCATCGATGCCTCCATCGTCGGCACCGCCGAAGGCGAAAAGGCCAAGGCGGCCTGTCCGGTGAATGCCGTCGATCTCGGCATGAAGGAAGAGACCGTCGAGATCAACGTCGGCGCCGTGGTATGGGCGACCGGCTGGCGCCCCTTCGACGCCAACAAGATTCAGCCCTACGGCTACGACCGCATCGCCAACGTCGTCACCAGCGTCGAGTTCGAGCGCCTGGCCGACCCGCACGGCCCCACCGGCGGCAAGCTCCTGAGACCAAGCGACGGCAAGGAGGCGAAGAACATCGCCTTCATCCAGTGCGCGGGCTCGCGCGACGAGAACTACCTGCGCCACTGCTCGCGCATCTGCTGCATGGCCTCGCTCAAACAGACGCAATACGTGCGCGAAGCTTACGGCGACGAAGGCAAGTCGACGGTCTACTACATCGACATCCGCGCCATCGACCGCTTCGAGGACTTCTACGCCAACGTCTGGAAGGATCCGACGGTCAGCTTCGTCAAATCCAAGGTCGCGCGCATCGCCGAGAACGAGGCCAACGGCAACCCGGTCCTGCACGGCGTCGACACCGAGGGCTACCACCGCTACGCCGCCGAGCACGACCTCGTCGTGCTGGCGGTCGGCATGGAGCCGGAAGTCACCGGCGTAAAACTGCCCGCCGACATCGTCATGGATTCCTCGAACTTCATCGAGGGCTCCAAGGACGGCGGCATGTTCGGCGCCGGCGCCGCGGCCAGCCCGCTCGACGTGAACCGCGCGGTGCAAAGCGCAACGGCGGCAAGCTTGCGCGCCATTCAAGTGATCCACAAGAACGCCTCGACGGAGGCCGCGTAATCATGGCCGACATTAAATACGCTGCATACATCTGCTCCGGCTGCGGCATCGGCGACACGCTCGATGTCGGCGCGCTGGAGAAGATCGCCACCAAGGAAGGCAAGATGGCGGTGGTCAAGAGCCACCCCTTCCTCTGCTCCACCGAGGGCGTCGATCTGATCAAGAACGACATCGCCAACGACGGCGTCACCCACTTCTGCATCGCCGCCTGCTCGCGTCGCGCCAAGGCCGAAGCCTTCGCCTTCCCCGGCAACGCCGTTTCCCGCGCCAACTTGCGCGAAGGCGTGCTGTGGATCGTCGCCGCGGGGTCGGAACACGACGAAGTGCGCCAGGAAATGGCCGAGGACTACGTGCGCATGGGCTGCGCCGAAGTCAAGAAGATGGCCTGTCCGGCCGGCAGCCCGAACGCCGACTCAAGCCGCCGCATCATGGTCGTCGGCGGCGGCATGTCCGGCATGACCGCGGCGCTGGCCGCGGCCGACGCCGGCTACAGCGTAGTGCTGGTCGAAAAGACCGCCAAGCTCGGCGGCTTCGCCAACAATCTCCTGAAGCGCGTGCCCTTCAACGCGCCGCACGCCGAGGCCCAGCCGACCGGCGTCGAGGAACTGGCCGCCAAGGTTGCCGGCAACGCCAAGATCAAGCTGCACCTGAACTCGACGCTGGCCGAGACCGCCGGCGCGCCCGGCCGCTTCGTCGCCAAGATCGCGCAGGAATCGGGCGCGGTGGTCGAAGAAACGGTGGGCGCCATCGTCCAGGCCACCGGTTTCACGACTTACGACCTCGCCAAACTGCCCGAACTCGGCGGCGGCCAGCCCAACGTCGTCGATCAGGCCGGCCTTGAAGCCATGGCCAAGGCCGCCAACGGCGGCGCCATCAAGCGCGCCGACGGCAAGGAAGTGAAGTCCGTGGTTTTCGTCCAGTGCGCCGGCCAGCGCGGCTCCGGCGGCAACGGCGACGGCTCGCACCTCGAATACTGCTCGGGCCACTGCTGCGCCACCAGTATCAAGCAGGCGACCTACTTCAAGGACGCCAACCCGGACGTCGACACCGTCGTCATGTACCAGGACCTGCGCGTCCCCGGCATGGGCGAGGACTTCTACCGCGCGGCGCAGAAGAAGGGCGTGATCTTCACCAAGGCCAAGGTCAACAAGGTCGCCGGCGGTGCCGCATGCAAGGTCGAGTTCAAGGACCTGATCCTCGACGAAGACGTCGGCGTCGACGCCGACCTCGTCGTGCTCGCCACCGGCCAGGTGCCGACTTCCGGCGTCAATCTCGACGAATGGACGACCACCGTCACCGCCGCCGAAAGCGGCGACGAGGCGGCGAAACAGAAGAAGTCCGAACTGCAAAAGATTTCCGTGCTCAACCTGAACTACCGCCAGGGCCCGGACATGCCGCAGTTCAAGTACGGCTTCGCCGATTCGCACTTCATCTGCTTCCCGTACGAGACGCGCCGCACCGGCGTCTATGCCGCCGGCCCGGCGCGCCGTCCGATGGACATGTTCCAGGCCCAGGAAGACGCCACCGGCGCCGCGCTGAAGGCCATCCAAGCCGTCGAGAACGCCGCCCGCGGCGCCGCCGCGCATCCGCGCGCCGGCGACCTGTCGTTCCCGAAGGCGCGCCTCGAAGGCTGCACGCAATGCAAGCGCTGCACGGTCGAGTGCCCGTTCGGCGCCATCGACGAAGACGAGAAGCGCTTCCCGGTGTTCAACCAGGAGCGCTGCCGCCGCTGCGGCACTTGCATGGGCGCCTGCCCGGTGCGCGTGATCTCCTTCGAGAACTACTCGTGCGACACCGTCGGCATGCAGATCAAGGCGGTCAACGTCCCCGACGAGTTCGAGGAAAAGCCGCGCATCCTGATTCTCGCCTGCGAGAACGACGCCTACCCGGCGCTCGACATGGCCGGCCTGCAACGCATCACCTACTCGGCTTTCGTCCGCGCGATCCCGGTGCGCTGCCTGGGTTCGGCAAAC
>DAIEEM010000253.1 GCA_027325905.1 Rhodocyclaceae bacterium | reverse complement strand
AGGCTTCCATTGCGCATCGGTAAGGCCCAGCGCACCCATACGGCGATCAAGTTCCCGCCCTACGGTTTGGGCCAGTCGGTTTACGAGATATCCGACGCTATTCTCGATCCGATAGGATTCGGCTCGGTAGAAATGCTTGATGTTCGCCATAGATAATTGCCAGGACAATTGTTGTCATGGCAATGATATACCGGCCAATGAAATTGCTGTCAAGACATTCTGGAATCGTCCATCTCAAATACCCGCTGCGGAAAGTGCAGACCTGACGTCGGCCTGGCCTGGAATCGAACGCACTTAAGCGTCATCGAAGATCGGGAATTTCGCCACCCGGATCGCCGACGCTCGCGTGTTAACATCCGCGCATGCGCCTCACCCTCTGCCTGCCTGGCATGCTGCTGCCCCGCCAAGCGTTGCTCGATACGGTTTCCGACCTCGAACTTCCGGCCCTGGCGCACCTGCTCGGCAAGGCCCGGCTGCACCGCGACCTCCCCGCCACCCACTATGTGCGGATCATGCAGCGCTGGAATCTCGAAGAGCTGCCGGCGGCCGCGCTGCGCCTGCTCGGCGAGGGCGGCGCGCCCGGCGAGCAGCCGTGGCTGTGCCTCGACCCGGTGCACCTCGCCGTCGACCGGCACGGCGTGAAGCTCGAAGACCCCGCGGCGCTGGCCCTGAGCCCGGCCGAGGACGCGGCGCTGCGCACCGCCCTGGCGCCGCTCTTCGCCGACGTCGGCGAACTTTCCGCCACCGCGCCCGGCCACTGGCACCTGCGCCTCGCCGGTAGCTGCGAACTGGTCACGCGCCCGCTGCCGGAAGCCGTCGGCCAGGCGGTCGACCCGGCGCTGCCCAGCGGCCGCGACGGCGCGCACTGGCGCCGCCTGCTGGCCCAGGCACAGACGGCGCTGTACGACCACGCCGTCAACCGCGCCCGCGAGGCCGCCGGCCGCCCGGCAGTGAACAGCCTGTGGCCGTGGGGCGAGGGGCGTCTCGACGCGGATCTGGCCGCGCCGTTCGACGCGCTGTGGACCACTGACACCGTGCTGCTCGGCCTCGCCCGCGCCTCGGGCATCGCCGGCTTCGAGCCACCGCGACGCTTCGAGACGGCGGCGGGCCGCGTCGTCGCCGTCCTCGACAACCTCGTCGGCCCGGCGCGCAGCCTCGATGCGCTGGCCTGGCGCGACGCGCTCGCCGGCCTCGAGCGCGACTGGATCGCGCCGGCCGTCGACTCCATGCGGCGGGGACGCTGCGACGTGCTGCACATCGCCGCCTTCGGTCCGGACACCAGCCTCGACATCCACGCCGGGCGCCTCGAGTTGCTGAAGTTCTGGCGCCGGCCGCGCCCACTGGCGACCCTGGCGCGATGACGCAGATCGTCGCCCGCGCCGTTCCCACCCGCGCCAGCCTGATGCTGGAGCAGTCGGGCGTCCATCCGCTGCTGGCGCGGCTGTTTGCCGCCCGCGGCGTCACCGCCAAAGAGGAACTCGACACCGGGCTGGCCGCGCTGCTGCCGCCCGACAGCCTCAAGGGCGCGGCGGATGCGGCGCACCTGCTGGCCGACGCCATCGCCGCGGGCAAGCGCCTGCTGATCGTCGCCGACTACGACTGCGACGGCGCCACCGCCTGCGCCGTTGGACTGCGCGCGCTGCGCATGTTCGGCGCCACCGTCGATTACCTGGTGCCCAACCGCTTCGAGACCGGCTACGGCCTGTCGCCCGAGGTCGTCGACATCGCCGCGGCGATGCGACCCGACGTCATCGTCACCGTCGACAACGGCATCGCCAGCGTCGACGGCGTCGCCGCCGCCAGGCGCCGCGGCATCGCTACCCTGATCACCGACCACCACCTGCCGGGCGACGCGCTTCCCGATGCCGACGTCATCGTCAATCCGAACCAGCCGGGCTGCCGCTTCGCCAGCAAGGCGCTGGCCGGCGTCGGCGTGATGTTCTACGTCATGCTCGCCCTGCGCGCCGAACTGCGGCTGCGCGGCGCCTTCGGCGAAGGCGGCGGCCCCAACCTCGGCGCACTGCTCGATCTGGTGGCGCTGGGCACCGTCGCCGACGTCGTCGCGCTCGACCGCAACAACCGCATCCTCGTCGCCCAGGGACTGGCGCGCATGCGCGAAGGGCGCATGCAGCCCGGCATCGCGGCGCTGTTCGCGGTGGCCGGCCGCCAGAGCACGCGCGCGGCGGCCTTCGACTTCGGCTTTGCGCTGGGGCCGCGCATCAACGCCGCCGGCCGCCTGGCGGACATGACCCTGGGCTTCGAGTGCCTGACCACCGACAGCGCGACGCGTGCGGCCGAACTGG
>DAIEEM010000251.1 GCA_027325905.1 Rhodocyclaceae bacterium | reverse complement strand
TGGTCTTGCCGTTGCTGCCGACGACGCCGATCACCGGGATGTCGAAGTGCCGGCGCCAGTCGGCGGCCAGCCGGCCAAGCGCGATGCGCGTGTCGTCGACGGCGACGAGCGGCAGGCCGGCGCCCTGCGCCTGCGCCCAGCCGCGTTCGACCAGCGCACCGGCCGCGCCCTGCGCCAGCACCTGGGCGACGTAGTCATGGCCGTCGAAGTGCTCGCCTTTCAGGGCGACGAACAGTTCGCCCGGCGCGATCTTGCGCGAATCGGTGCCGACGCCGGCGAACTCGGCATCGCTGCCCAGGGGCGTGCCGCCGACCGCCAGCGCCGCGCTCGACAATTTCATCATCGCCGCGCTCCCAGCGCCGAGCGCGCCTGCGCCACGTCGGAAAACGGCAGGCGCGCGCCCGCCACTTCCTGATAGGGCTCGTGCCCCTTGCCGGCGAGCAGCACGACGTCGTTTGTTGCCGCCGCCGCCACGGCGTGGCGGATGGCCGCGGCCCGGTCGGGATCGAGCAGCGGCGAGCCCTTCATGCCGGAACGAATGGCGGCGAGTATCGCCGACGGGTCTTCGCCGCGCGGATTGTCGCTGGTGAGGACGACGCCGTCGGCGAGCCGTTCGGCCACCGCGCCCATCAGCGGACGCTTGCCGCGATCGCGGTCGCCGCCGCAGCCGAAGACGCAGATCAGGTGGCCAGCCCGCGCCGTCGCCGTCTCGCGCAGCGCCAGCAGCGCCTGCTCCAGCGCATCCGGGGTGTGGGCGTAGTCGACGACGATCAGCGGTTCGCCGTCGCCGCCGATGCCCTGCATGCGGCCGGGCGGCGGCTCGATGTGGCGCAGCGCGGCGGCGATGTCGCCGAGTTCCGCGCCGCCGGCCAGCAGCGCGCCGATCACCGCCAGCAGGTTGGCGGCATTGAAGCGGCCGATGACGGGCGCCGCGAAGGCTACGTGGCCGACGTTGAAGGTGAGCCCAGTCGGCGTCATGGCGAGATGTTCGGCGGCGAGGACTTCGCGCGCGCCGCGGCGGCCGGCCAGCGTATAGCCGATGGTGCGCATGCGCCCGCTCAGTTGCTCCGCCAGTCGCTCGCCGAAGGGATCGTCGAGATTGACGACCGCCGCCGCGAGACCCGGCAGGCTGAACAGCCGCTCCTTCGCCTCGCCGTAGGCGTCGATGTCGCCGTGGTAGTCGAGGTGGTCGCGCGTCAGGTTGGTGAACACGGCCACGTCGAAGACGGCGCCGTTGATGCGGCCCTGGTCGAGGCCGATCGACGAAACCTCCATGGCGCAGCCCGTGGCCCCCTGCGCGGCGAATTGCGCCAGCAGGCGATGTAGGGCGACGGCGTCCGGCGTGGTGTTGGGACTCTCGGTCAGCGCGCCCGGGAAGCCGTTGCCGAGCGTGCCGATCAGCGCGCACTTGCCGCCCAGCGCGTTGCGGCCCTGGGCGACCCATTGCGACACCGATGTCTTGCCGTTGGTGCCGGTGACGCCGACGAGCCACAGGCGTTCGGAAGGCCGGCCATAGACCAGGTGGGCGATTTCGCCGGCATGGCGGTCGAGGTGCTCGACGGCGACGTGCGGTACCGGAATCGGCGCCACGTCCCCGGCCTCGTAGAGCACGGCGGCGGCGCCGCGCTCCACCGCCTGGCGGATATGGGCGCGGCCGTCGCTGCGGTACCCCTTCAGGGCGACGAAAACGTCGCCGGGCGACAGCAGGCGCGAGTCGGGGCAAAGGCTGGCGGCCTTGACGCCCTGCCGTGCGAGTTCGGCCAGTATGTTCATCGCCGGGCTCACATGTCGTCCTTGACGGCAGACGTATCGGCGACCTGCAAAGGCTTGAGCGGCGCATCGGTCGGCACGCCCAGCGTGCGCAGGGCGCCGGACATGACCTGGGCAAAGACCGGCGCCGCCACCTCGCCGCCGTAATAGCTCTTGCCCGACGGTTCGTCGATCATGACTGCTACGACCAGGCGCGGATCGGAAGCCGGCGCGAAGCCGACGAAGGAGGCGACATACTTGTCGACGTAGATGCCGCCGTCGACCTTGTGCGCCGTGCCGGTCTTGCCGGCGACGCGATAGCCGGGAATCTGCGCTTTCGGGGCCGTGCCGCCGGGCTCCACGACCATTTCGAGCATGGCGCGCACCTCGCGGGCGGTCTGCGCCGAGAACACCGGCTTGCCGGTAAGCGGCGGCGTATCGACGCGCTCGAGCGACAGTGGGATCAGGTCGCCGTCGCGGGCGAAGACTAGGTAGGCGCGCGCCAACTGGATCAGCGTCACCGAAATGCCGTTGCCGAACGACATGGTCGCCTGTTCGATCGGGCGCCAGGCTCTGAACGGCCGCAGCCGCCCGCCGACTTCGCCGGGAAAGCCAAGCTTCAGAGGACTGCCGAAGCCGAGGCTGTCATACATCTTCCAGAGATCCTGCGCCGGCAGCGACAGGGCTATTTTCGAAATGCCGACGTTGGAGGATTTCTGGATCACCTGGGCGACGGTGAGCAGGCCATTGATGTGGTCGTCGTGGATCGTCGCCGGACCGATGGTCAGCCTGCCGGGCGCCGTCTGGATCTGCGTGTCGAAGCGATAGTTGCCGGTTTCCAGCGCCAGCGCGGCGGTAAAAGGCTTCATCGTCGAGCCGGGCTCGAAGGTGTCGGTAAACGCGCGGTTGCGCAATTGCCCGCCGACGAGGCGCGTGCGGTTGTTCGGGTTGTAGGTCGGCCAGTTCGTCAGCGCCAGCACTTCGCCGGTCTTGGCGTCGAGGACGACGACGCTGCCGGCCTTGGCGCGGTTTTCGGCGATCGCCTGCTTGAGGTAGGTGTAGGCGAGGTACTGGATCTTGCCGTCGAGCGCGAGGACGACGTCCTGGCCGTCCTGCGGCCTGTGGATCGACTCGACGTCTTCGACGATCTCGCCGCGCCTATCCTTGATGACGCGGCGCGAACCGGGCTTGCCGGCGAGCTTGTCGTT
>DAIEEM010000227.1 GCA_027325905.1 Rhodocyclaceae bacterium | reverse complement strand
AAGCGCTAGGCACGATGGTGCCCCCGGCGCGCAAGGTGTTCTCCCACTCGGCAAGCCGAGGCGTTTCGCGTGCAAGAAGTTTGGTCGGCCGGACGATGGCCAGGCGATCGCCTCGAGCCTCGGCGCGCAGCAGGGCTTCGGCACGGGCCTTCTGCTTGCCGTAGGCGTTGGCGGGGCACGGTGGGGTTTCCGGGTTCGGCAAGATAGCGCAGGCGTCGAACACGGCGCTGCTGGAAACGAAGACGACAAAGCTCCCCCGATCCCAAAACTTCCTCGCCAATAGGAGCGGAGCCTCGACGTTGACGCGTTCGGTGCCGGATGGATCGGTTTCGCACTCTGCAATGCGGCTGGCCGCCGCACAGAGAACGACTATGTCGCAGGGCGGCGCTTGCCATGGACTAAGGTCTTGCGCCAGATCCAACGGAATCGTGGAACTACCCTGCCGCCGAGACGTTCCGCTCGCGGCGGCACCACATGACGACAGGTGATCCAGCAATCGCCGGCCCAACAGGCCGTCAGCGCCGACGATCAACCACCTCAGGCGGGTGAAAGCTCCGCTGTTTATGATTTCGGTCATTCGAAGTAGATGAACTCGTAGTCACCGTCGTAGCCGAATTGTTGGAACAGCCATACCCACTCCTCCGGGCGCAGGAAGGTCGCGCAGGTCAGCGCCCAGCATTGCAGGTTGAAGAGTTCGGCATCGTTGCGGTAGGCCTCGGTCATCATGTAGGCATGGCGGCCGACGCGGGCCATTTCGCGCAGCGCCGTCTTGAGTCCCGGCAGGCCGAGGTTGTGCAGTGTGCCCAGCGAGATCACCAGGTCGAATTCGGCATCGGCGAACGGATAGGCTTGGCCGGCGTCGTGATGGAAGACGAAGGGGCGGACCTCTTCCTTGGCGTTCGCCAGCCCGTAGTCCGAAATGTCGAAGCCGGCGATGCGCGCCTGCGGCAGGCGCAGCTTGAGTTCGTGGAGCAGGAAGCCCTTGCCGCAGCCGACGTCGAGGATGGCGGCGTCGGGACGCAGCCGGTAGCGCTCGATCAGCGCTTCGGCGACCACGCCCCAGCGGCCGTCGTAGCGATAGCCGCCGTAGCCGTAGCGGCGGTCGCCGTCCCAGTAGTCGCGGCCGTACTGCTTGGCGATTGCCATGCAATGGACCTTGTCGTCCGTCATGCGGCCGACGTAGTCGCGGGCGGTGCGTTTGTGCAAAGGGGTGACGATGTTCAGGAGTTCGCCCATGGAGTCCTCAGACGAAAGTGCCGTGCTCGGGGTCGATGTTGAGCACGTCGTGGATCGCCAGGTTCTTGGCGTGGGTGACGCAATGGTGGTTGCAGACCTGCGACGGATCGAGCCCATAGATGCGCTGGCGGTTTTCCTCGGAGAACCAGAAGTCCTTGAAGCGGCGCTCCTTGATCGAACCGAGCGTGCCGCTCGCGGTGAAGGCCTTGTCCTGGCAGGTGTAGACGACGGAATCGGCGCCGATCACCGTGAGATACATGAGATACGGGCAGGAGTGATAGTGCTTCTCGAAGCGCTCCTCGAGTTCGTGATAGTGGTCGATGACGGCGAATCGGTCGTCGGCGAGGCCGCGCGCCAGCGCGATCTGCGGCTCGACGCGAGCGCGGATGCGGGCGTGGTAGGCGTTGTTCTCGGCGCCCGAGTTGCTGACCACGACGCCCGAGAGCTTGACGTGATTGACGCCGGCCTGCTTGAACTGGACGCAGGCTTCGTAGAGGTGGTCGCAGTTGGTCTCGTCGATGATGAAGCTGACGCCGAGCACGCAATGGCTGCCGCGCGCGCTGAAATCCGTCATGTTGCGCAGCAGGGCGGTGAACTCGCCTTCCTTGATGTGGCGCGACTTGGCGAAGCTGGCGTCGTCCCAGGCGTCGGTGGACACGCGCACCCAGGTGCCGTGCTCGGCGAAGGCGTCGGCCATGCGGCCCTTGAGGTTGGCGCCGTTGGTCAGCGTGGCGACGCGCACGCCGCCGGCCGCCAGGCGCCGCACCACCTCGGGCAGCGGCTTGTAGAGCAGCGGTTCGCCGCCGCCGGAAAACGTGACGGCCTTGACGCCCATCTCGACGACGTCCTCGACGATCTCGAACATCTTGGCTTCGGGAATCTTGTCCTTGTAGTCGATGTCCTCGCCGAGCTGCAGGTTCTCGACGCGGTAGGCGCAGTACCAGCAGTCGTGGTTGCAGTGGTTGATCGGCTTGATGCGGATGTGCACCGGCGCCGCCATGCGATGCTCGCGCAAGGCGTCGAGCCGGTCGGTGTAGCGCAGGAACTTGAGGTTGCTGTAGAGCGTGGCCATCAGACGAGCTCCTTGACGCGGGCGACGATGGCCTTGGCGTCGAGGCCGTAGTGTTCGCGCATCCCCGCCTGGTGGCGGATGGCGTGGACGAAGGCCGCGGGCAGCGCCATGATCTGCAGGCGCCAGGCGGCTTCGTGCAGGGCGCGCCATTGGGCGATGCGGCTGCCCAGCCCGCAATGGCCGTAATGCTCTTCGACGACGACGACGTCGCGGCAGCCGGCCAGCGCGGCGTCGAGCGCGGCCATGTCGAGCGGCGCCACCTGCGGCAGAGAGATGACGCGCGGCGTCACGCCGGATTCGCGCAACTGGCGCGCGGCTTCCAGCAGTTCCGCGGCGATCGGGCCGTGGCAGACCAGCGCGACGTCGCGGCCCGCGGCCAGGATCAGCGGGCGCGTCACGTCGGGCATCGCCTCCTGGTGCAGCACGGGTTCGCCGCGCTTGGCCAGGCGCACGTAGCAGGGCGTGTCGGCGGCGAGGCAGAGGTGGGCGGCGGCGCGCGCCTCGGCCGGGTCGGCGGGCGAGAAGACGCGCAGGTTGGGCAGGGTCGCCGTGATGCCGAGGTCTTCGATCGAGTAGTGGGTCATGCCTTGCGGCGCGTAGGTGAGGCCGCTGCCGATGCCGATCAGCGTGACCGGCAGCTTCTGGTAGCAGATGTCGTTGCGCACCTGCTCGTAGCAGCGGTAGAGCACGAAGGGCACGATGTTGTAGACGAAGACCTTGAAGCCGCTTATGGCCATGCCGGCGGCGTGGCTCAGCATGTTCTGCTCGGCGACGCCGAGGTTGAGGAAACGGTCCGGGCGCTCTTTGCGGAAGTCGTCGAAGACGCCGAGGCCGGCGTCGCCGCTGATGATGAAGATGTCGTCGCGGCTTTCCAGCGCGGCGATGACGGTGTCGCAGAAGGTGTTCCTCATTGCAGTTCCTCCAGCGCCTGCCGGCGATGATCGTCGGTGACGATGAAGTAGTGCCAGACCAACTGGTCTTCCATGAAGGAGACGCCCTTGCCCTTGGTGGTGCGGCCGACGATGAAGCGCGGCAGCCCGCGGCGCGGCGCCGTGACGGCGGCGAGCAGGGCGGCGTGGTCGTGGCCGTCGACTTCGGCGACGTCCCAGCCGAAGGCCTCGACTTTCGCCGCCACCGGTTCGATGCTGCACAGCTCCGACGGCCGGCCGTAGCCTTGCAGGTCGTTGCGGTCGAGCAGGACGGTAAAGTTGTCCAGCCCGAGCTTGGCGGCGAACAGCAGGCCTTCCCAGATCGAGCCTTCCTGCAGTTCGCCGTCGCCGATGACGACATAGACCTTGCGATCCTCCCCGCGCAGCTTGAAGCCGTGGGCGAGGCCGAGGCCGACGTTGAAGCCGTGGCCGAGCGAGCCGGCCGAGACTTCGACGCCGGGCACAGAGAAGCGGTCGAGATGGCCGGGCAGGCTGCCCTGGTCCTGGCAATAGCCTTCGAGCAGCTTGGCGTCGATGATGCCCTTGGCGGCGAGCGTGCCGTAGAGCGACATGGCGCCGTGGCCCTTGCTGAGGATGAAGATGTCGCGGCTTTCCCAGGGAT
>DAIEEM010000216.1 GCA_027325905.1 Rhodocyclaceae bacterium | reverse complement strand
CCGGTCTTCGAATACGAGGTCCTCGACGAACGCACCTCGTTCTCGCTGATCCTCTACCTGCGCCGGCAGGTCATGTCGCGCGAAGAAATGGAGCCGGTCTACAACCGCGTCATCCGCCAGGAAGCGAGCACCGCCGCCTTCCACGGCATGAACGTCAAGGAGATCAAGTACGGCTGGTATCCGTCCGCCAGCGTCTCGCAGGAACTCGCCCGCGAGCGCGTCATCTTCGCCGGCGACGCCGCCTGCTGGACGACGCCCTGCGGCTGGGGCATGTCCTTCATCCTCAACAACTACCGCGACTTCGCCGCCAGGCTCGACGCCGCGCTGCAGGCCGACGCCCTGAGCCGCGAGCAACTGGCGGCGATTCCGCACTTCCGCTTCCGCGAGCGCGGCGAAATCGTCCTCAACGCCCTGATGACGCACTTCCTGTCGAACGCGCCGGCGCCGCTGCTCGACCGCTTCATCGACCTGTTCAACGCCGGCAACCCGAACCACATCGACCCGCTCTACTGCGAGAAAGTATTCACCCTCGACATCGACGCCAAGGAGACCGAATTCGTGCTGCGGGCCATGCTCAAGGAATTCCACCTGAAGGAGTTGTTCGGCATTCTGCCGGCGGCGGACTACGCGCTGCTGCTCGAAGAGGCAGCGTACTTGGTCGGCGACGCCGCGGTCGACGCGATACGCCACTGGCTGGGCACGGACGGCGCGGCGCAAGACGGCGCGCGCAACCCCGGCTTCGACTTCGAATAAGCCGCGCCGCATGCTGTCCCTGCCCAGCTACCGCATCGTCGAAGAACTGCCGCGCGCCGGCGCCACCGCGCGCTATCGCGGCTTGCGCCGCGCCGACGGCGTCGCCGTCGCCATCCTCGCCGCCGCGGCAGGCAGCGAAGACGCGGCGCGCCTCGCCCGCGAATACGCCGTCGCCGGCGGGCTGGACATCCGCGGCGTCGTCGCGCCGCTGGCCTGCGAAGACCACGGCGACCTCGTCGTCCTCGTCAGGGCCGACTACGGCGGCCGCCCGCTCGCCGAACTGATCCCGCCCGGCGGCATGCCGCTGCTGTCGGCGCTGCGCGTCGCCGCCACCGCGGCGCGCGCCCTCGACGATCTGCATCGCCGCCAGCGCCTGCATCTCGGCCTCACGCCCGACAGCCTGCAGGTCGACCTCTCCGGCCAGGCCTACCTCACCGATTTCGGCCATGCCGCAAGCCTGCCGGCGGCCGCCGGCGCGGCCCCGCCGCCGCCCGCGAATCCCGCCTACATGGCGCCTGAGCAGACCGGACGCACCGGCACCGAAGTCGGCCCCGGCGCCGACATGTATGCGCTCGGCATCATCCTGTTCCAGATCCTGACCGGCGAGCTGCCGTTCCGCGTCAAGGACCCGCTCGACTGGTTCCATTGTCACATCGCCCGCGTCCCGGCCGCGCCGCGCGGCATCCGGCCGACGATTCCGCCGGCGGTGGAGCAGTTGGTGCTGAAGCTGCTCGCCAAAGCGCCGGAAGAACGCTACCGCAGCGCCGCCGGTCTGGCCTGGGACCTGCTCGACTGCGCCGCGCGCATCGAGGCGGCCGGCGACTGGGACGGGTTCCGCCTCGGCGGACACGACGCCACGCCGGCGCTGCACATCCCGGCGCGGCTCTACGGCCGCGCCGCCGAACGCGGCGCCCTGCTGGACGCCTGGCGCCGCGCCGCCGCGGGCCGTGCCGAACTGTTGCTGGTGGCAGGTGGCGCCGGCCTCGGCAAGTCTGCCCTGGTGCAAGAATTGCAGCCCGAGGTGGTACGCGGCGGCGGCCATTTCGTCGCCGGCAAGTTCGACGAGCGCAACCGCGCCACCCCGTATTCTTCGCTGATCCAGGCCCTGCAGGAACTTGTCCGCCAGTTGCTGGCCGAACCCGACGAACGGCTCGCCCACTGGCGCGACAAGCTGCACGCGGCGCTCGGCGCCAACGGCCAGGTCATCGTCGACACCATTCCCCAGGCCGGGCTGGTGCTCGGCCCGCAGCCCCCCTTGCAGACCCTGCCGCCGGCCGAGACGCGCATCCGCTTCCAGCGCAGCCTGCACGACTTCATCTGCGCCTTCGCCGAAGCCGAGCGGCCGCTGGCGATCTTCCTCGACGACTTGCAATGGGCCGACGCGGCATCGCTGGATCTCCTGCGCCACCTGCTCGGCGACGGCGACACGCGGCACCTGCTGGTGGTCGGCGCCTATCGCGACAGCGAGGTCGACGCCGCCCACCCGCTGCGCGCCGCCGTGCGGGAACTGTCCGCCGCCGGCGTGCCGTGCGCCGCCGTACAACTCGACGCCCTTGGCGACGGCGACGTCGCGGCGCTGATCGCCGACACGCTGCAGAGCCCGGACACCGCCGAACTCGGGCGCCTGGTCAGTGCCAAGACTGCCGGCAATCCGCTGTTCGTTCGCCAGTTCCTGCTCAACCTGTACGACGAGGGCCTCCTCGCCTATGACGGCAGGATCGGACGTTGGACCTGGGACATGGCGCACATCGACGCCGCCGAACTCGGCGACGACGTCGCCGAACTGATGGCGCAACGCCTGCGGCGGCTGTCGGCGCCGGCGCAGCGCGCGCTGCAGATCGCCGCCTGCATCGGCAACCGCTTCGCCGTCGCCATCGTCGCCGCGGTCGCCGCCGGCGCCGGTCAGCGCGAGAGCGAAATTGCCGCCGCCCTGGCGGAAGCGGCCCAGGAGGGCCTGATCGCGGTACCGCACGGCGGCGGCGATGCCGGCCTGTTCCGCTTCAGCCACGACCGCATCCAGCAGGCCGCCTACGCCATGCTCGGCGCGGCCGAGCGCATCGCCGTGCACCTCGGCGCCGGACGCGCCCTGCTGGCCCGCAACACGCCGCAGGCCGACGCCGTGTTCGAGATCGCCAACCAGTTCCAGTTCTGTCTCGACCAGGTCACCGACGCCGACGAACGACGCCGCCTGGCCGTCATCTACATGCAGGCCGGCGCACGCGCCAAGGCCGCCGCCGCCAACGCCGCCGCCCGCGCCTACCTCGCCACCGCCGCCGACCTCGCCGGCGACGACGTCTGGCGCAGCGACCGCGCGCTGGCCGTACAACTGTTCGCCGACCGCGCCGAATGCGAGTTCCTCTGCGGCAACGCCGACGTCGCCGAACGCCTGTTCGTGCGCGTGCTCGATCGCGTCAGCGCGGCCGGCGACCTCGCCCGCCTCTACGTGCTGCGCATGCACCTTTACATGAGCCAGGGGCGCAGCGACCGCGCCGTCGAAACGGGACGGCTGGGCTTGCAGCGCCTCGGCGTGCGACTCCCGGCGGCGCCCGCCAAACTCACCCTGCTCGCCGAACTGGGGCGCATCGCCGCCGGCCTGCGCGGGCGCCGCATCGAAGACCTGGCGGCCCTGCCCGCCATGTCCGACCCGCTGCAGCAAGCCGTCATGCACCTCTACATGAACATGACGGTGGCCGCCTATTTCGTCGATCGCGACCTCCTGGCACTGGTCGCCATGCGCATGGTTTCGCTCTCCATGCGCCACGGCAACACCGGCTCGTCGGCCTACGCCTACGTCACCTTCGGCATGGTCATCGGCGGCGGCTTCCGCCGCTACCGCGACGGCTACCGTTTCGGCGAGCTCGGGCGCCGGCTCGGCGTCGCTTCGGGCGACGTCCGCCACCAGGGTCTGTCGCTCGCCATGTGCGGCATCTTCACCGGCGCCTGGGGCCAGCCGCTGGCGGCGAGCCTGGTGCAACTGCGCCGCGCCGGCCGCGACCTGCTCGACTGCGGCAACCTGATGATGGCGAACTACGCCGCCATCGCCACGGTGTTCGCGCTCGACGGCAAGGGCGAGGCGCTGCCGGCGCTCGCCGCCGAAGCGCGGCGCCAGGGCGAGTTCGTGCGCAAGATCGGCTTCCACGACAGCGCGCACTACTTCGTCTCGGCGCAGCGCAAGGCGCTGTGTCTGCAAGGCGACACCGCGGCGCCGGGCAGCCTCGACGGCGCCGGCTACGACGAAGCGCAGCACTTGGCGACGATGCGCGCCATGACGGAGCGCACCGCCCTGGCCTGGCACCTCGTCAATCGCCTCCAGGTCGCCTATCTCTTCGGCCGCTACGACGAGGCCAAGGCCGCCGCCGACGAACTGGACGCCATGCGCGAGGTCTCCATCGCCCAGCTCTACGTGCCGCGGCAGTTGTTCTACGCCGCGCTCGCGGAACTGGCGCTGGCCGGCGGCAAGCGCGGAGCGGCGCGGCGCCGGCACCTGCGCGCGGCGGCGCGCTACCGGCGCGGGCTGCGCCTGCTGGCGGACAGTTGCGAGGCCAA
>DAIEEM010000215.1 GCA_027325905.1 Rhodocyclaceae bacterium | reverse complement strand
CCGCATCGTCGCCGCCAACCGCAGCTACTCGCGCGAGTTCGCCCAGGGCCGGCCGCTCGGTGGACGCCATTGCTACGAGGTGTCGCACCATTTCACGGTACCTTGCGACCAGGCCGGCGAGTCCTGTCCGCTGCGCATGAGTCAGGAGAACGGCCAGGCTCATCGCGTGCTGCACCTGCACCACACGCCGCGCGGCGAGGAGCACGTCGATGTCGAAACGACGCCGATCCGCGACCAGCAGGGCGACATCACCTACTTCGTCGAGACCCTGCGCGTGGTCAAGCAGGCTTCGAGCGGCCCGGCGGCCGATGGCCTGGTCGGCCGCTCGCCGAGCTTCAACCGCATGCTGGCGCTGGTGATGCGCGTGGCGCCTACCGATGCCGCCGTGCTGCTGCTCGGCGAAACCGGCACGGGCAAGGAACTGGTGGCGCAGTTGCTGCACGAAGCCGGCAAGCACGAGGCCGGACCCTTCGTCGCCGTCGATTGTTCGGGCCTCACCGAAACGCTGTTCGAAAGCGAATTGTTCGGCTACGAGAAAGGCGCATTCACGGGCGCCAACCACCGCAAGATTGGGCTGGTGGAATCGGCCAGCGGCGGCACGCTGTTCCTCGACGAGGTCGGCGACATCCCGCTGCCGCTGCAAGTGAAGCTGCTGCGGCTGCTCGAGACCGGCACCTACCGCCGCGTCGGCGGCGTCGACACGCTGCGTTCCGACTTTCGCCTGGTCTGCGCCACGCACCGCGACCTGGCCGCGATGGTCGAGCGCGAAACCTTTCGCCGCGACCTCTATCATCGCATCGGTACCTTCCCGATCGCGGTGCCGTCGCTGGCCGAGCGCGCCGAAGACATCCCGCTGCTGGCCGATTCCTTCCTCAAGCGCGTCGCCGGCGAACGCGGGCTGCGCCTTTCCGCCGCCGCCGGTACCGCCCTGGCGCGGCGACATTACTCGGGCAATATCCGCGAGCTACGCAACCTGATCGAGCGCGCGTCCATCCTTGCCGACGGCGACGAAATCGCGCCGTCGCATTTCGACATGGACGCCGCGACAGAACCGCCCGCCCAGGCCGCGGCGGCGAGTTCCGCCTTCGTCGTGGACGAAGCGCTGCCGCTCGACGAACTCGAAAGACGCTACCTCGACTGGGTCATGCGGAAATTCGACGGCGACCGCAAGTCGCTCGCGGCCCGGCTCAAGGTCGGCACGCGCACGCTCTATCGCAAACTGAAGTCGATCGCGCCGAAGCCGCCGGGCTGACGCCGCGACCGCACCTTTTCGACGGCCCTCAGCGGGCCCGCGGCGCCTTCTCGATGCCCTCGATCGGCGTGTCGGCGCCGAAGCCGCGCGTCTTGAACCAGGCGGCGTTCATTTCCAGCGCATACTTCGCCGGCTTGGCGGCGCAATGACTGTCGTCGGTCTGCGGCTGCATTTCCTCGACGTTGATGATGCGCCCCCGCTCGTCGAGGAAGGCTACGGCGAGCGGCAACAGAGTGTTGCGCATCCACATGCACTGCCGGCCCGGAACGTCGAAGACGAACAGCATGCCCCGCTGCGGCGCCATCGTCTTGCGATGCATGAGGCCAAGTTCGCGGCTGGGTTCGGTCGCCGCCACCTCCGCTTCGATGCGGTACATGCCCGCGCTCAGTTCGACGACCGGCATGGCCTGGGCGGCGGCCGCCACGGACACCGCCAGCGCCGACAACGCGGACAGCAGCATCACGAGTTTTTTCGACATGAATATCTCCTACAGGAATCGATCCAGAATTCGGCGGCTGGCGCCGTCCAGCGCCTGGATGTCGCGGATCAGGAACTGGATGCCGTG
>DAIEEM010000214.1 GCA_027325905.1 Rhodocyclaceae bacterium | reverse complement strand
CGATGAGCGCCGAACTCATCGGCCGGCTGCATGGCGCCGCGGGGCAGTTGTCGGCAGCGCAGCGCAAGTCCGAGGACTACCTGCGCAGCGTCAATGACGTCCTGGTCCAGGCGCACCAGTCCTTCGCCGACAACGTCGAGCGCACGCTGCGCGAGAGCAACCGCCAGTTCCAGCTCGAACTCTCCCAGGCCGTCGGCCTGCTCTCGGGCGCGATCCAGGATCTCGGCGACACGCTCGACAACCTGCCGGCGGCGAGGGCGCCGCAGTGATCGGTCTGAAGACGGCGTCGCGGCGACCGCTGCGCGACCAAGCCGAAAAGCCGTTCTGGATTTCATTTTCGGACCTGATGACGGCCTTGATGGTGCTGTTCCTGGTGGCGATGGCCGTGGCCTTGATGGCCGTCACGCAAGGCTTGAAGCGCGTCGAGGCGGAAAAGCTGGCGCGCGTGGAAGCCGTCAGGGCCTGCATGGCCGACGTCGGCGCGCTGGCGGAGAAACCGGAATTCCACGGCATCACGGTCAATGACAATGCCGTCGAGTTCGGTGCGCTGGCGGAGTTCGAAAAGCGCGGCTACGATCTCTCGCCGGAACGGCGGGAATTCCTGCGCCGCTTCGTGCCGCAGTTGCTCGACGTCGTTGCGAAAGGCAATTGCGGCAAGTGGCTCAAGCGCGTCGTCGTCGAGGGCTTCGCCAGCCGGGAGGGTTCCTACCTCTACAACCTCAACCTCAGTCTGCAGCGCTCGCAGCGCGTGCTCTGCACACTGCTGGACGCCCAGGCGGCGGACGCTCCCAGCGAAGCCGATCGCCGCACCATCCGCAAGCTGTTCCTGGTCGGCGGCTCCTCGTTCAACGCCCTCAAGAGCAATGCCGAAGAGAGCCGCCGCGTCGAACTCAGGCTGGAGTTCCGCGAACTCGACGAGAAGCAGGAAAGTCTGCCGGAGATTCCGTGGGACGAGGATTCCAAGTGCCCCCTGGACAAGGCGTAACCGACGCCGCGGCGTCGCTGCGGTCGCGTCTCGAGGCGATGCTGTCGGCGGCCGACGCCGGCGGGCCGGCGCACTGGGGCGAGCCGCAGGCGATGACGCGGGCGCTCGAGGACGTCCGGCGTCGCCACGACGGTCCGGCCGGCAAGGCGGTCGCGGCCGACAGGATCGCCAGGGCGGTCGCGGCCTTCCGGCGCGACGGCAAGGTGGCGGGCTACGAGCAACTCAAGCATGTCTGCCTCGGTGCGGCGTCGGTCGCCGCGGACCGCGGCTGCCTGCTGGCCGAGCCGTCGCGGCGCGAGCGCTTGCTTTCCCTGGCCGAAGGCGTGCCCGGCGCTCGCCGCCAGATGAAATGCTTCCAGTGTCTGCTGCGCAGCTATTGGGCTTGTCCGCCTGACGATGGCGAAGCGACGCCCGCCGCGCGCGCAGGCCGGGCGGCATTGCGCATCTGGCTTGCCCGGCGGCGCACCGAGTTGGACGAAAGCGTCGAGCGCAAGCCGAAGTGGTTCTCGCTGCTTGCCCGGCATGCCAACCTGCTCGGCGAGCAACCCTGCGAGCGGTATGGACCGGCACTGCTGCGCGGCGACGCGGCCGAGCTGCAGGCGGCCATCGACGACCTGGCGATCCCCGGCGATTCCTGGGTAAAGGAAGAAGCCGTACTGGCCCAGGCAAAGGCGGCGGCGGCCCTGAACGACGAGGACTGGCTGGCCGCTCTGCCGCAATTGCTGGACATCGCCGCCGGCAAGGCGGGCATCGCCGTGTCGGCGTCGCTGTCCCGGCGCTGCATCGCCTTGTTTGTATCGCGCCATGCGCGCTGCGACGCCGTCGCGCTGCACGAAGGCTTGCTCGACGCCGCCGTCGCCGCCGTCGGCAATCCCTGGCAGCGGCGGGCGGCCTGGGACGCCCATGTGCTAGACGCCGACGGCAAGCCCTGCGAGTTGGCGCGCGAGATGGTCAACGGCTGGCTCAAGCACCTGCTGATCGGCGAGTTCTTCCGGCTATACGGCGCCGATGGCGGCGACACGCGCCGCGCTGCCTACTGGCAACGCTACGACCCGTTCATCTTGTCGTTGTGGGTGGGCCTTAGCGCCGAGGCCATCGACCGGC
>DAIEEM010000160.1 GCA_027325905.1 Rhodocyclaceae bacterium | reverse complement strand
TGGTGACGAAAATGTCGTCGCCGACGATCTGCACCGTCTTGCCGAGCCGGTCGGTGAGCAGCTTCCAGCCGTGCCAGTCGCCTTCCGCCATGCCGTCCTCGATGCTGACGATGGGGTACTTGCCGGCGAGCGTCGCCAGGTAATCGACGAAGGCGGCGGAAGTCAGTTCGAGCTTCTCGGACGCCAGCAGGTACTTGCCGTCCTTGTAGAACTCGGAAGCGGCGCAGTCCAGCCCCAGCACCACGTCCTGGCCCGGCGTGTAGCCGGCGCTCTCGATGGCCTTGAGGATCAGCTCGATGGCTTCGTCGTTGCCGGAAACGTTCGGCGCGAAGCCGCCCTCGTCGCCGACGGTGGTCGGGTAGCCCTTCTTGTCCACCAGTTTCTTCAGGTGGTGGAAGACCTCGGCGCCGCAGCGCAACGCCTCGCGGAAGGACTGGGCGCCGACCGGCAGGATCATGAATTCCTGGATGTCGAGGTTGTTGTTGGCATGCGCGCCGCCGTTGATGACGTTCATCATCGGCACCGGCATCTGCATCGGGCCGCTGCCGCCGAAGTAGCGGTAGAGCGGCAGGCCGGCTTCTTCGGCCGCCGCCTTGGCCACCGCCATCGACACGGCGAGGATGGCGTTGGCGCCGAGGCGCGACTTGTTGTCGGTGCCGTCGAGGTCGATCATGGCGCGGTCGATGAAGGCCTGATCCTCGCCGTCGAGACCGATGATGGCTTCGGAGATTTCGGTGTTCACGTTTTCCACGGCCTGCAGCACGCCCTTGCCGAGATAGCGGTTCTTGTCGCCGTCGCGCAGCTCGATGGCTTCGCGCGAACCGGTGGAAGCGCCCGACGGCACCGCCGCGCGGCCCATGACGCCGGATTCGAGCAGGACGTCGGCTTCGACGGTGGGATTGCCGCGGGAATCGAGAATCTCGCGGGCGACGACGTCAACGATGGCACTCATGTTGGTTTCCTTTTCGAAGTGAATCAATAAGCTTCGTTCGTCATGCGAACATGCGCCGCTGCTTGACCAGCGCATCGAGGTCGCGCAGTTGCTCGAGCAAGTCGCGCAGTTTCGGCAGCGGCCAGGCGTTGGGGCCATCGGAGAGCGCCCGGTCGGGATCGAGATGCGTTTCCATGAACAGGCCGGCGATACCGACGGCCACGGCCGCCCGCGCCAGCACGGGGACGAATTCGCGCTGCCCGCCCGAGGTAGTGCCCTGCCCGCCCGGCAACTGCACCGAATGCGTCGCATCGAACACCACCGGGCAGCCGGTCTCGCGCATGATCGCCAGCGAGCGCATGTCGGAGACGAGGTTGTTGTAGCCGAAGGAAGCGCCGCGCTCGCAGACCATGATGCTGTCCGCGCCGGCGTTGGCTTCCTTCGCCTTGGCGACCACGTTCTTCATGTCGCCTGGCGCCATGAACTGGCCCTTCTTGATGTTCACCGGCTTGCCGCTCGCCGCGCAGGCCTGGATGAAGTCGGTCTGGCGCGCCAGGAAGGCCGGCGTCTGCAGCACGTCGACGACGGCGGCCACGGCCGGCACTTCGGCCTCGGTATGCACGTCGGTCAACACCGGCACGCCGATCTGCTTCTTCACCGCGGCCAGGATGTCGAGCCCCTCTTCCATGCCCAGACCGCGGAAGGACTGCGACGAACTGCGGTTGGCCTTGTCGTAGGACGACTTGTAGATGAAGGGCATGCCCAGGCCGGCGCAGATTTCCTTGATCTGCCCGGCGGTGTCGAGCGCCAGTTGGCGCGACTCGATCACGCAGGGACCGGCGATCAGGAACAGCGGCCGGTCGAGGCCGACTTCAAAGCCGCACAGCTTCACGCTGCGCCCTTGCGCGCCAGCGCCGCCTGTACATAGGCGATGAACAGCGGATGCCCGGTGCGCGGGTTGCTGGTGAATTCCGGGTGGAACTGCACGCCGAAGAACCACGGATGCAATTCGGCCGACAGTTCCATCATCTCCGGCAGGTCTTCGGTCGGCGTGCGCGCCGAGATCACCATGCCCGCGGCTTCGAGCTTGGGCACATAGACGTTGTTCACTTCGTAGCGATGGCGATGGCGCTCGTTGACTTCCTTGCCGTAGATCTTCGCCGCCAGCGTTCCGGCCTTGACCGGGCAGCGTTGCGCCCCCAGGCGCATGGTGCCGCCGAGATCCGAGTTGGCGTCGCGGTGCTCGACGCGGCCCTCGCGGTCCAGCCACTCCGTGATCAGCGCCACCACGGGATGCGGCGTGTCGGGATCGAATTCCGTGCTGTTGGCGCCCGTCAAGCCGACGACGTGGCGCGAGAACTCGATGGTCGCCAGTTGCATGCCGAGGCAGATGCCGAGGTACGGCACCTTGTTCTCGCGCGCATAGCAGATCGCCGCGATCTTGCCTTCGGTGCCGCGCTTGCCGAAGCCGCCGGGGACGAGGATCGCGTCCATGCCGACGAGGCCGGCGGTGCCGTTCCTCTCGATGTCCTCTGAATCGACGTAATGGATCTTCACCTTGCTGTGCGTATGGATGCCGGCGTGGATCAGGGCTTCCGTCAGCGACTTGTACGACTCGGTGAGATCGACGTACTTGCCGACGAAGGCGACATTCACCTCGTGCTCGGGATGCTCGAGCGCGTCGATCAGATTCTTCCACACCGAAAGGTTCGCCGCCTTCGCCAGGATGCCGAGCTTGTGGCAGACGATCTCGTCGAGCATCTGTTCGTGCAGCATGGCCGGTATCTTGTAGATGCTGTCGGCATCGACGGCGGAAATCACGGCCTCGGGCTGGACGTTGGTGAACAGCGCGATCTTGCGGCGCTCCTCGGCGGGAATCGGCCGGTCGGCGCGGCACAACAGGATGTCGGGCTGGATGCCGATCTCGCGCAGTTCCTTGACCGAATGCTGGGTCGGCTTGGTCTTCAGTTCGCCGGCCGTGGGGATGAACGGCACCAGCGTCAGATGGATGTAGCAGGCGTTGTTGCGGCCTTCCTCGATGCCCATCTGGCGGATGGCTTCGAGGAAGGGCAGCGACTCGATGTCGCCGACCGTGCCGCCGACTTCGACGATGGCGACG
>DAIEEM010000093.1 GCA_027325905.1 Rhodocyclaceae bacterium | reverse complement strand
TCCAGAAATTGTCGGAGGCGTAGCGCGCGCCCTTGTTGTCGCCGATGCGGATGACGCGCTCGCCGGCCAGGCCGATGTCCTTGGTCCACAGGTCGTAGGCTTCGTCATCTTCGGCATAGACGGTGACGTAAAGTTTCTCCGGCGGCAGCTTGAAGACGGCGGTCAGCAATTCCCAGGCGTAGCGGATGGCGTCGCGCTTGAAATAGTCGCCGAAGCTGAAGTTTCCCAGCATCTCGAAGAAGGTGTGGTGGCGCGCCGTGTAGCCGACGTTTTCGAGGTCGTTGTGCTTGCCGCCGGCGCGCACGCATTTCTGCGAGGTGGTGGCGCGGGAATACGTGCGCTTGTCGAAGCCGAGGAAGACGTCCTTGAACTGGTTCATGCCCGCGTTGGTGAACAGCAGCGTCGGGTCGTCGCCCGGCACCAGCGAGCTGGAAGCGACGATCTGGTGTCCCTTCGAGGCGAAGAAGTCGAGAAATTTCTGGCGGATTTCGGCGCTTTTCATGGCGGCAACGATCGAATCTGGCGAAGCTGGCGATTCTACGCGATTGCGGCAGCGCACGAAATGCGCAAACGCGCCGCCGGCGCGTCTCCGCAGCGCGCCCGGCGGCATCCGCCGGCGCTTACATCTCGCCGGGCGCCCAGAGGTCGGGGCGATCCGTGAACACCGCGGCGACGCCGGCGGCAAACAGCCGTTCGGCCGTCGCGCGGTCGTTGACCGTGTAGCACGCCAGCGGCACGCCGGCGGCGGCGACCGCGGCGATGGCCGCCGCATCGGCATCGGCGCGGCAATGCCAGGCCCGGCAGGCGCCGGCGGCAAGCCGCTGCCGCCAATCGGCCGGGATGGCGTCGGCGAGCACGGCGAAATCGAACTGCGGCGCCGTCTCTCGCGCCGCCGCCAGGGCGGGGGCGGAGAACGACGAAACCACGCCGTCGCCGTCCCAACGCGCGGCCAGCATGCGGCCGACGACGGCGCCGGTCTCCGCATCGCGTCCCGCCGATGGCTTGATCTCGACATTGGCCCACAGGCCCAGTTCGGCACACAGCGCCAAGACCTCGTCCAAAGCGGGAATGGGTTCGCCTCGATAAGCCGCGCCGTGGCGGCCGCCGGCGTCGAGGGCGCGCAGCGCCGCGAAGCTCTGCGCGGCGACCGGCCCGCGGCCGTCGGTGGTGCGTTCGAGGGTTTCGTCGTGGATGAGGACAGGCACGCCGTCCGCGCTCAACATGACGTCGAATTCGACGCCCTTGCAGCCCAGGCGCGCCGCCAGCCGCAGCCCGGCCAGCGTGTTCTCCGGTGCCAGCCCGCCGCCGCCGCGATGAGCGATGACGCGCGGATAGCGCATCGGCCCAAGTCCCTAGCGCAGCGGCGCCGCGACGGCGGACGACAGGAAGCTGTTGGCGCGGCTCACCGCGGTGTCGAGCGCTTCCTTCGCCGGCTTGGTGTTCTGCCAGACGAAGGCGATCTCCTCGTCGATGATCGCGCGGATGCGGTTGCGGCCTGCGCCGACGCGGGGACGATCGTAGGCCTGCCTGGGCATCGTCAGGCGATTCTCCGCCTCGGCGACGACGGCGGGCGCCACGCCCGCTTCGCGCAAGGCGTCCATCGCCGCCGGCATCATCGGCAGGAAGCCGGTGCCGCGCACCCATTCCGTCTGGATGTCTGGGCGCATCAGGAAGGCCATGAAGCGCGCGACGACCTTGTATTCCGGCTTCTTCTTGCCCGGCAGCACCCACAGCGCCGTGCCGTCGGGCAGCACATCGGCAGGCTTGGCGTCGCGCACGTCGTCGTAGTAGGGCAGGGGCGCGACGCCGACGTCGAACTTCGCCGTGCGCCTGAAGCCGGCGAATGCCGTCGATTCGCCCGTCAGCATGGCGCATTCGCCGCTCGCAAATTTGGCGTCGCCCTCGTTGCCGGGCCCGAAATAGTGGAAGTAGAAACTCTTGTACCAGCTCGACAGCAGGGCGATGTGCTTGACGTTGACCATGCCGTTGACGACGAGCCTCTCGCTGCGGCCGCTCTTGGCGACGATGGGCTCGCTGTGCTGCGAGGACAGGTTCTCGACGTGTATCCAGGAAAAATACGAACTCGTCAGCGGGCATTTGTAGCCGGCGTCGAACAGGCTGCTCGCCGCCTTCTGCACTTCCCACCAGGTCTGCGGCGGCCGCTCCGGGTCGAGCCCGGCCTTGCGGAAGGCGTCGCGGTCGTAGAACAGCACCGGCAGCGCCAGCCCCACCGGCAGAGCCTGGATCTTGCCCGTGAGGTCGTCTACGGCGTCGGCGACTTGCGGGTAGAAGCGCTTCGACTCGAACTTCTGGCCGCCCTCCTTCATGACCTGGACCAGCGGCACGTAACGCGGCAGCGTACCGAAGAACGCCATGCCGTCGTCGGCGTCGAGCAGCGCCATGTCGGGCAGGCGACGCTTGTCGGCAACGCCGTTCACGTCTTCCAGGACGACCTTGGCCTTACCCTTCTGCTCGTCGTTGAAACGCACCACCAGCGTCGCCAGGGTATCGAGCGAACGCCCTTCCAGGCCATGGCGCAGGGTGACTTCCTGGGCGCTTGCGGCCAGACTGCACATAATCGACATCACCAACAACGCCGTACGAAACATCATCGCCGCCACTTCCCGTAATCGATCCGAAGGCATAGTTTAGTACGACAAAGCGGCCGCGCACGAGGCGCCGCCGAAATCTCGGCATCGGTGGCACCGACGTCCGGATGTCAACATTCTTCGCACACGGCGCCATTAAGTTTTACGGCATTCTGTCGTAAAATCGAATCGGCAGTGCTAACGCCAGGACACAGGTGATTACCAACAAACGCACATTTTCCTTGCTCGTCGCGTCCACGCTGCTGCTTGCGGCGTGCGACCTGCCGTTTCTCAACGACGACGAAGCGAAGATCGAAGCCAAGCGCCAGGCCGAAGGCATGGCGGTGGGTAGCGGTTGCCGTTACTCTAACCGAGCGCTCGAAGAGTGCTACGGCATGAACCCGAAGATGTCCAAAGCCGCCATCCTCAACGGCTGGCGAGACATGGACGGCTATATGCGCGACAACAATATCGTGGTGGCCTCGCCGGAGCCCGCCGACGCCGCGGCCAAGAAGACCGAAGGCGCCGAAGCCAAGCCTAACGCCGCCGCCGACCCTGTGCCGGCGCAGGATCCCGCCAAGGCGGCAGACGCGGCACCGACGAAGGACGCACCCGCCAAACAGGGCGTTGCCGCCCAGAAGCGCGCCAAGCACATGGCCTGACGGCGCGCCGGGTCGCTGTTCCGCGCTACCGCATGCCTTAAGACATCGGGGAACCGACATGAAAAAGATCGCCGTCGTATTGTTGCTAGTAGTGATCGCGGTTGCCGGCGCCTTGTTCTGGCTGCGCGGCAACCTCGACGGCCTCGTCAAGGGCGCCATCGAGAAGTACGGCAGCGCCATGACCCAGGCGACGGTGAAAGTCGCCGCGGTCGAGATCGAGGCGGCGGACGGCCGCGGCGTCATCCGCGGCCTCAGCATCGGCAATCCCGCGGGCTTCAAGACCGCGCATGCGCTCCAGGTCGCCGAAATCGACGTCGCCATCGACGTCGGCAGCCTCGCCGCCGACGTCGTGACGGTGAAGAAGATCGCCGTCGCCGCGCCCGACGTCATCTACGAGAAGGGCGCGACCATGACCAACTTCGACGCCATCGAGAAGAACATCGCCGCCTATCTGGGCCCGGCCAAGAAGGAAGGCGGTGGCAAGAAGCTGATCGTCGACGAACTCGTCGTGCGCGACGCCAAGGCCCAGGCCAGCGCCCCCTTCATGGCCGGTAAGACCGTCTCGGTGCCGTTGCCCGACATCGTGCTGCGCGATCTCGGCAAAGCCAAGGGCGGCGTCACACCCGGCGAACTCGGACAGGAAGTCGTCAAGGCGCTCAAGCAGCGCCTAGCCGCCGCCGTCAGCTTCGACCGCCTGGCGAAATCGATGGGCGAGGAACTGGGCAAGGCCGGCAGCGCCGTCAAGGGACTCTTCGGCAAATAGCCGGCGGCGGCACGGCAGCAACCTGGCCGCCCTTTTCCGTTATAATCCTGCCCCAGCGTCCCGCCGGTTGACGCGCTCGCGGCCATCGCCGGCCGACCCCCAACGCAGCCTCAAAGCCTGAACCGGTACCCCGCAAGGGGCAGGCCGATTCAGGAGATCACATGTCTTTCGAAGAACTCGGGCTATCGCCCGAACTATTGCGCGCCGTCGCCGATTCCGGCTACACCGAACCCACCCCGATCCAGTCCCAGGCCATCCC
>DAIEEM010000146.1 GCA_027325905.1 Rhodocyclaceae bacterium | reverse complement strand
ATAATCTCGCGTTGGGCGCGCAGGACGGAGAACTGACTATAACCGCCAGCGACTGTACCCGCAACTTCGGCGGCTTCTCCTTCCATTACAGCGGTGACGCGCCCGCCCCCGAATCGCGCGTGCGCGTGGCGCGGCCGGACACGCTGATCGCCCAGGGGCTGCCGCCGCCCGATCTCATAAAGATCGACACCGAAGGCGCCGAATGGGGCATTCTGACCTCCTTCTCTGAGGATGCCTTGTCTCGCGTGGGCTGGATCGTCGGCGAATTGCATTCGGTGCGTTCATTCGACCTGCTCGAATATCTTTCGCGCTGGTTCTTGATCGAGACGAAGAAGTCGATGAAGAGCCCGCTGTTCATGTTTGCCGCCAAGAACAAAACTTCCTGACCCGCACCCGCGATTACACGCCATGAGCGAGGCCAAGCGGCGCATCCTCATCAGCTATTTCTTCGGCGACGACATGATCCCGCTGGGATACTCGTGCGCCGACGCGCTGCGCGCCATGGGACATGAAGTCTATTGCTTCAACAGTCAGGTGGAGAGCCGCCTGGCGGGGCTGCTGTTGAAGCCGGCGAACCGGCTGATGCGGGGGCTCGGATTCAGGACCGGAGAGATCGGGGCAGGCCTGCCGATTGCCCGCGTACCGTTCAAGAAAAGCATGCTCAAGAAAGCGGTCGCCGCCTTCCGCCCGGACTGGATCCTGGTGATCCGCTCGCACCGTTTCGTCGATGCCGACCTGGTGGCGGAACTCAAAGAGAATTTCGGCGTTCGCAAGGTGATCGGCTGGCGCGTCGACGGACCGTTGGATTCGCCGGGATTGGCGGAGGATGCGGCAATTTACGACGAGTACTTCTGCAGCCACCGCCACGGCTACGATCCGGCAGGCACCGGCATCCGCTTTCTGCCCGTGTACGGCATGGATTTCTCACGCTACCGCAATCTTTATCCCGCCACGCCACGCGATTATCGTCATGAAATCGCGTTCGTCGCCGGCCACAATCCGCGCCGCCTCGAATACCTACAAGGGTTGCAGGATCTGCCGATGGAAATCCATGGCAAGTGGGGTAAGGCGCGCCGCTCCCATCCGCAGTTGCGCAAGCGCATTGCCGGCAAGGGAATTTGGGGCGACGATCTGCTCAAGCTCTACAACACGTCGAAGATCGTGCTTAACATTACCGGTTGGGATCCGGCGTTGTACGGTGGCCTCAACATGCGGGTCTTCGACGCCCCGGCCACCGGCGCTTTCCTGCTCACCGACTATTCCCCCGAGTTGGAGGAGTTTTACGACATCGGCACGGAAATCGAATGCTTCCGCGAGGCCGGAGAACTGGCGGATAAGCTGAAGTACTACCTGGCCCACGACACCGTACGAGAAAAGGTTGCGCGCCGTGGCTACGAAAAGGCGCTCACCTTGCCGACAGTCGCCGACCGCATGAAGACAGTATTGGCGCTTGGCACCGAGGGACCGCCGTGACAACGCGTGTCTGCCAGATCAACCTGCAGCGAGATCTCGGTGGCGGCGAGGTCTATACGGCGTTCCTGTGCCGCGCGCTGGCGCAACTCGGCGTGCCGACGCGGCTTTTCGTACATCCGCAGGCGAATTTCTGGGGCGGCCTGTCCTTGCCCGCCGATACCATTTTCTCGCCCGCCACCACGGGAGCCGGCATCGCCGAAGAACTGTCGGATCCGGTAGGCTGGCTCATAGGCCATGGCCCGCTGCCGACCGAGGTGCTGGCCAATCGGGCCAGAGTCGGGCTCGCCACCGCGATTGCCCACATGCCCGTCCAGGACCAGGGATCGGCCGCCTTCATGGGACACGACCGCATATTCGCCGTTTCCGAATGGGTTCTGGCCGGCTTGCGACAAGCGAGCCTGCCGGTGTGGGAGACGCCGCTCTATGGCGTAGCGGATTTCGCGCGTCCCAGCGGCGATGCGGAAATCGTCCGTAATAGTCGCTACTCGTGGGATCGACGCAAGTTTCGCGATCGGCTGCTGGGCTGTATCGAGCCGCACGTCGAGCCGCTGTTGCGTCATCCGCCTTATGTGCGCCGGCCCGGCCTGACGCTGGGGATCGTTTCGCGGCTGACGCCCATCAAGCAGTTTCCCGAACTTTTCGACGTGCTTGCTCCAATATTGGCGCGCACGCCGAACGTCAATCTAGAAGTCTTCGGCAGCGGCGGCTATGCATCGGTGCGCGACCTGCGCCGGGTCCTTGCACCGTTAGGCAACCGCGCACGTTTCTGGGGTCACCAGCAAAATGTGGCGGCCGTCTATGGCGGCATCGACTATCTTCTTTCCGGCCTGCCTGAAAAGGAGGCGCTTGGCCTCAACGTCATCGAAGCGCAGTTCTGCGGCACGCCGGTCTTGGCACCCGCCGCGCCGCCTTTCACCGAGACGGTGGTGGATGGGCGCTCCGGCTTCCTGTACCGCGATCCACGGCAAGATCGCGGGGAGGACTTCGGACGTCTGCTGCCGAAGCTCCTGGCCCTGCCCCTTCGTCCCGACCCGCGCCTGGCGGCCGATCATCTGGCGCGCTTTTCCTTCGACGCCTTCGTCGAGCGCCTGCGGCCTGTGGTCGCGTGGGTCCGCGGCACCGTCGGATGAGGATTTGGCGGCGATGAGGCTACGAGGCGCCAATTGCATCGCGATCCGCTGGCCGGGGGCCGAGTGACGACCATCGAACTGCCTGAATCGCCGCGCATCCTGGTTATCCGCCGCGACAACATCGGCGATCTGCTGTGCACGACGCCCTTGATCGCCGCCCTGCGGCGCAGCTATCCGACGGCCTGGATTGGTGCCTTGGTGAATTCATACAACGCACCGGCGCTCGCCGGCAACCCATGCGTGGACGAAATTCTGTCTTACGACAAGAGCAAGCACCTGACCACCTGGGGAGCGAAGCTCGAGGCCTATTGGCGGCGTCTCGGTCTGATCCGGCGTCTGCGTGGGCGCCATCTCGACTTGGCGATACTCGCCGCGTCCGGCTACCAGGCGAGCGCCCACCGCTTCGTCGTCCTGGCGGCGCCGAAGCGCACCCTCGGCTATTCGTTGGCCAATATCCATCTGACGCCGGAATTGCACGCGCCACAGGGCGTGCACGAGGTAGAGGCTACCTTTGGCATGCTCGCCGCCCTCGGCATCCAGGGGCCGCCACCGCCGATGATGCTGGTGCCAGATGCCGCGGAAACGGTAGCCATCGCTCCACTGGTGCCGTCTGGAAAGGGGCCGCTCGTCGGCCTGCATATCAGCTCCCGCAAGGAGGGGCAGCGCTGGCCCATCGAGCGCTTCGCGGCGCTGGCGTGGCAACTGCACGCAAGCTACGGAGCCCGCTTCCTACTCTTCTGGGCGCCGGGCGCGGCTAACGACCCGTGCCATCCGGGCGACGACGACAAGGCTGCCGCCCTCATTCGGGAGTTGGCCGGCCTGCCATTCGCCGCGCCATCGACGCCGCGGCTGGCCGGCCTCATCGCCGGCTTATCCCTGTGCGATCGCGTCGTATGCAGCGATGGCGGCGCCATGCATGTCGCCGCCGCGCTGGGCAAGCCGATCGTCTGCTTCTTCGGCGACTCGGACGCCGTCCGCTGGCGGCCATGGGGCGTACCGCATGTCATTCTGCAGAAAGATAGCTGCGCGGTGGGGGATATCACCGTAGCGGAAGCGTCATTGGGCTTCGCACGCTTGGAAGCGTCGTTGGGCAAGCGAGATTAACTTAGCCATTTAGTGCCATAGATGGCGCCATGGAAACAACGTGTTGTCGTTGGATTCGATGAAGTCCCCCCACACCGAGGCGATTGAAGGCCTTGGTGAGGTGGCGAATAATCGGCCGAAATATTGGCGATCAGAATGCGCGTCATCATGCCTTGAGCGGCCTCAGCTTGTAGCGAATTTCCGCCGCCGGGAATATCCAACTCAGTCGACGCTCGTAGAACTCTTGCGCCGCGGGGCTGCAATTTACAAAATATCTGAATAGCGGCACGAAAAGGCGGTCCAGGAAACTGGAGCGATAGAAATTAAATCGGATTGACTCGATGGAAAAACGTACATCGGAATAGAAGGTCGGTACGTGCCTGGCCGTGGGTTGCAGTTCCGTCGGCACGAAGTAGTTCATCGTGTACAAGCCGAAATATCTGACGTGCGTGGGGTCGGAATAGGCGAGCGGGTTTGAGAAATGCGGGACGACGATTTCAATCAACCCTTCCGGCCGCGTAATGCGGTGCAGTTCGGCAATCAATGGCAGCAGTTGTTCGACGTGTTCCATGGCGTGGGAACTGAATACATACTCGGCGCAATTGTCCGGCAGCGACTCGAGCGGCTCGTTGAGGTCGGCAATGATATCGACGCCGTCGAGTTGAAACTGGTCGATGGAGTAGCAGCCCTTCCTGGGATTCGGCCCGCTGCCAAAATCGAAGCGTAGCGGCTTGCCTGCGGCGATGTCGGCGCCTACCTGGCGATTGATCAGAATCATGTTTTGATAGATTCTCAGGAAAATGTTACAACTACGTGGCCCTGCAACTGGTCGGTTACCCAAGCGGGTGGTTCGACTCAGTGCGCCTCGTCCCAATTTGCTCCCACACCCACGTCCACCAGCAGCGGCACGGCCAGCTTCGCTACGCCGCCCATCAGCCTGGGCAGCGCCTCGCGCACCGCGGACAGTTCGGCCTGCGGCACTTCGAGCACCAGTTCGTCGTGCACCTGGAGCATCAGCTTGGTGGCGAGCCGCTCGGCGTCTAGCCAGCCCTGCACGGCGATCATCGCCAGCTTGACGAGGTCGGCGGCGGTGCCCTGCATCGGCGCGTTGATGGCGGCGCGTTCCGCGCCCTGGCGGCGGCCGGCGTTGCCCGACTTGATCTCGGGCAGCCACAGGCGTCGCCCGAACACGGTTTCGACGTAGCCCCGCTCGCGCGCCGCGGCGCGGGTGTCCTCCATGTAGCGCGCTACGCCCGGATAGCGGGCGAAGTAGCGGTCCATGTAGGACTGTGCGGCGCTTCGCTCCAGGCCGAGTTCGCGCGCCAGGCCGAAGGCGCTCATGCCGTAGATGAGGCCGAAGTTGATGACCTTGGCGGCGCGGCGCTGGTCGGGTCCGACTTCGAGCGGCGTGACGCCGAAGATTTCCGCGGCGGTGGCGCGATGCACGTCCTCGCCGCGCGCGAAGGCGTTGAGCAGGCGCGCGTCGGCGGAGAGGTGCGCCATGATGCGCAACTCGATCTGCGAATAGTCGGCCGAGACCAGGACGTGGCCGGGCGGCGCGATGAAGGCCGAGCGGATGCGCCGGCCCTCGGCGGTGCGCACGGGGATGTTCTGCAGGTTGGGCTCCGAACTCGCCAGCCGCCCCGTCACCGCCACGGCCTGCGAGAAACTCGTATGCACGCGGCCGGTGGCGGCATTGACCATGCGCGGCAGCTTGTCGGTGTAGGTGTTCTTGAGCTTGGCGTAGCCGCGGTATTCGAGAATCTTCTTCGGCAGCGGATAGTCGAGGGCGAGTTGTTCGAGCACTTCCTCGTCGGTCGACGGCGCCTTGGTCGGCGTGCGCTTGACGACCGGCAGACCCTGGTGCTCGAAGAGGATTTCGGCAAGCTGCTTGGGCGAGTTGAGGTTGAACGGCCCGCCGGCGATGGCGTGCGCCTCGGCTTCGAGCGTCATCAGGCGGCGCGCGAGTTCCTCGCTCTGCTGCGCCAGCGCGAAGACGTCGATCAGCATGCCGTTCCTCTCCATGCGGTAGAGGATTTCGGCGACCGGCAACTCGATGTCGCGGTAGAGGCGTTCGAGTTTCTCCTCCGCCGCCAGTTGCGGTGCCAGCGCCCGGTGCACGCGCAGCGTGACGTCGGCGTCTTCGGCGGCGTATTCGCCGGCGCGCTCGACCGCGACTTCGGCGAACGCAATGCGCGCCGCGCCCTTGCCGGTGACGTCGTCGTAGGAAATCGTCGCCAGGCCGCAGTGGCGTGCGGCCAGCGCGCCGAGATCATGCGTCTTGTCGGATTCGAGCACGTAGGATTCGAGCAGCGTGTC
>DAIEEM010000137.1 GCA_027325905.1 Rhodocyclaceae bacterium | reverse complement strand
GCCGAGATCTCCAGCTCGTGCCCGTCGGCGGCGTCGATGTCGGGGCAGATGATCGTGCGCAGGCCTAGGTTGGCGGAGTTCTGCAGGAAGATCCGCGCGTATCCCCTGGCGATGATCGTCAGCTCGTGCCCCTTGAGCGTCGAGGCCGCCTGCTCGCGCGACGACCAGCAGCCGAAGTTGGCGCCGGCGACGACGACGCTGCCCGGCGGCACCTGCTTGGCCTTCAGCCGGGTGTTGAAGTCGGCGTAGTCGGCGAAGGCGAACTGGGGCGTCTCGGTCGGCAGGACCGTGGCCATGAAGCGCCCCGGGTAAATCGCGTCGGTCGACACGTCGTCGCCGAGCGTGAACACCACTTGCGGCATGAGGAACCTCCAATGAAGCGGCCAAGTGCGAAGTACGAAATCCGAAGTACGAAGTCCGAAGTTCAGAGCGAGAAGTTCAACGTGCGAAATCCGAAGTCCGAAGTTGCGCGGCGGGGCGCCGCTGCGTGGCCGTAGGCCGTCAGCGCGCCCCGCGTCAAGCGGTCGTGAGCAGTGCTTACTTCTTACTTCGTACTTCTTACTTCGTACTTCGTACTTCGTACTTCTCAAGGTTCTTTCCGTTACCTCGGGTCCGTGATGGCGCCGGCCAGCGCGCTGGCGGCCGCCACGGCGGGCGAGCAGAGGTAGACGTCCGCCTTCGGATTGCCCATCCGCCCCTTGAAATTCCGGTTGGTGGTCGACAGGGCGACCTCGTTGTCGCCGAGTGCCCCCTCGTGCACGCCGAGGCAACAGCCGCAGCCCGGGTTCATGATGACCGCGCCGGCGTCCACCAGGTCGGCGAGGAAGCCCTGCTTGAGCGCCTGCCGGTAGATCCGCCACGAGGCGGGGAAGACCAGCATGCGGACGCCCCTGGCGACGCGCTTGCCCTTGAGGATCCTGGCCGCCACCTCGAGGTCGTCGAGGCGGCCGTTGGTGCACGAGCCGATGACGATCTGGTTGACCTTGACGCCGGCCACCGCGTCGACCGGCTTGACGTTGTCCACCGTGTGCGGGCAGGCGATCTGGGGCGCGAGCGAGGCGGCGTCGATCTCGACGACCCGGGCGTACTCGGCGTCGGGGTCGGGGGCGACCATGTCGAGCGGGCCGGTGACGCCGGCCTCCTCGCGCAGGTAGCGCTCGGTCTCCGCGTCGGCCGGCACCATGCCGGACGTCGCGCCGGCCTCGACGCTCATGTTGCAGATCGTCAGGCGGCCCGAGAGGGGCATCGACGCGATGCCGCTGCCGTGGTACTCGATCACCTTGAAGTTGGCCCCCTCGGCGGTCAGCGCGCCGACCAGGTGGAGGATGACGTCCTTGGGCAGGACGTGCTCGGGCAGCGAGCCCTCGATGACGACCTTGATCGTGGCCGGCACCTCGACGTTGAAGATGCGGCCGAGCGCCCAGACGGCGGCCATCTCGGTGGCGCCGATGCCGAAGGCGAACGCGCCGACGGCGCCGTGGCTGGTCGTGTGGCTGTCGGTGCCGACGATGACCTGGCCGGGCAGCGTGTAGCCGTGCTCGGGCAGGATCTGGTGGCAGATGCCCCCCTCGTCGCCGCGGATGTCGTGGAAGCGCGTGATGCCGTGCTTTGCCACGAAGTCGCG
>DAIEEM010000091.1 GCA_027325905.1 Rhodocyclaceae bacterium | reverse complement strand
TGGTCGGCCGCATCCAGCCAGCGGAACGCGATCCGCCGCAACCCCTCGCGACGAAGTGACGGATCGGATATATGCAATTCTCAAGCCAGGACAATTCCGGCATCGTGCGTCGATGGGATTGCTTCCCCTCCCAGGCCGCTTCATGTTCTTGCGGCCATACTTGGCTCTATTGACGCGGCACGTTCAAGCGATGTGCACTCGCAGCACGGCAACGTCGGCGGGAATGCCGATGGCTGCCGGATCGCACCGACGCTTAGGTGTTACCCATGGGTAACACCTTGGGCTCAAGGTTACATTCTGTTACGAACGCTTACCTCTTCGACAGTATCCGCCGCCTACACTCGCGTTCGTTTGTTCGGAGTTGCCCATCGGTTATCATCGGCGGAATAGTGGTTCTTTATTGCGACCCGGTCACTTAGGTTCGCGTTACGCGTCGATAATGTTATATGCATACTTCTGTTATTAGTCGGGTTCCGGCGGTGTTGCTGCTTCACGGGCTATGGAGCAGCCCCAGCGAAATGCTGCCCGTCGCAAACGCCCTGCGGCGCGCCGGATACCGGGTGGAGACGCCGGAAATTCCCGGTTACACATACGCCATAGGGACGAAGATGCGATCGTGGCGAGACTGGCTCCAGGCCGCGTTGGCCACCTTCGATGCGCTGGCGGCCGAGCACGACAGCGTCAGCGTAGGCGGCCTCTGCGTCGGCGGCATGCTTGCCCTCGCAGTGGCGGCGCAGCGGCCCGGCAAGGTGCAGGCGCTGACCGTCCTTTCGCCCAGCGTATTCTTCGACGGCTGGGGCCTGCCCTGGCTGACGCGCCTGCGCCACATTGGCTACTATTCGCCCTTTCGCTACTTCTGGAAGGTGCGGGAAAAAGAACCTTTCGGCGTCAAGAACCCGCTGATACGACGCTGGATAGCCCGCGAGATGGAGCAGCGCAAGATTTCCGCCGCCGGCGCCGCCTATCTGCCGCTGACGGGACTTTACGAGTCGGAGCGGCTTCTCGCCTTCGTCAAACACTCGCTTGCGGATATCTCCGTCCCGACGCTCATCATTCATGCCCGCGAAGACGAAATCTCGACCTTGCGTTCGCCGCATTACCTCCTCGAACGACTCGGCAGCCGCATCAAGCATTTGCATGTTCTGGAAAACAGTTATCATATGGTGACCCTGGACAATGAGCGCCAGCAAGTAATAGCAGCCATCGGCGCCTTTTTCCACGAGCAGGCGCAGCCGCTGCCCCGCGCAACCGTCCAGCCCTTCCCGCCTCAAGCCCGCGTCGCCTGACCGCGTCGCGCCCGACAATACCCTATGACCGAAACTCTGCACGAACTGCAATCCATTATTTCCCAGCACTTCGGCGTACCGATGGCGGACCTCGACCCGGAACGCACCATGGAAGCCTTCGGGCTCGATTCCCTGGGCGTCATCGAACTCATGTTCAACATCGAGGACCACTTCGGTATCAAGCTGCCGGAAGACGGTCCCAAGGTCAGTACCCTGAACGAACTGGCACGTTGGGTCGATAGCGTTCGCGTCGCCACCGGTATCGCCTCGTAGCGGTGATGCGTGCGGTATTCGTCACCGGCCTCGGGCTGGTCTCGCCGCTGGGAAACGACATCGATACGGCCTTCGATGCCGCCGTGGCCATGCGCTCGGCGGTACGCCCCCTGACTGCCTTGGGCTTGCCGGAGCAGATCGGTGCGACGGCGGCCTTCGATGCCTCGCGCTGGTTCACCCGCATGCAGTTGACCGGGGTGGATCGCGTCAGCCAGTTCGCCGTCGCCGCGGCCAGTCTTGCCGTCGGCGACGCGGAACTCGATCCGGCCGACTGGGACGGCGAGCGAGTCGGGATTTATCTCGGCTGCGGCATCGGCGGCAGCGACGCCATCGATGCCGCCTACAAACAACTCTACGGCGAAGGCCGACGCGTGCCGCCGCTGACGGTCGTGGCGAGCATGATCAATGCCCCGGCCGCTCATGTATCCGTGCGTCTTGGCATTCGCGGGCCGGCGATGACTTATGCCATGGCTTGCGCCTCCGGCGCGGCGGCTATCGGCGAAGCGCTGAAAGCGCTACGCTGCGGCGAGGTGGATATCGCCATTGCCGGCGGCGCCGAGGCGCCCCTTTCCTTCGGTACCGTGAAGGCATGGGACGCATTGCGCACTCTTGCCGCGCCGGACGCTTCCGATCCGGCCCGCTCCTGCAAGCCGTTCAGCGCAAATCGCAGCGGCTTGGTATTGGGCGAGGGAGCGGCGATACTGGTGCTGGAGGGCGCGGACCGGCTCGGCAGCCGACGCCCCCGCGCCCGGCTGATCGGCTACGGCAACGCCAGCGATGCCACGCACATAACCAAGCCCGATCCGTGCGGGCAAATAGCCGCCATGAGCCGGGCGCTGCGCGATGCCGGGATGGCCCCGCCGCAGGTGGGATATGTCAATGCCCATGGCACCGCGACCCAAGCCGGGGACAGCACCGAGACCCGTGCTATCCGCGCGGTCTGGGGCGACGCTGCCGATCGGCTGGCGGTGAGTTCCACCAAGGCGGTGCACGGGCACCTGCTCGGGGCTGCCGGCGCCCTCGAACTGGCGCTGACCATCGGCGCCCTCGAACGCGGCGTATTGCCGCCCACGGCCCATCTCGATCAAGCCGATCCGGACTGCGATCTCGACTATCTTGCCGAAGGTCCGCGGACGCTGAGCGGGCTGCGCGCCGCGATGAGCAACTCGTTCGGTTTCGGCGGCAGCAACGTCAGCCTGATCGCCGCCAAAGCGGATTAGGCCGGATTCCGGCATCTCCGGGCAGGCCGCCGCGCGTCGGCACGGCTGCGTCGCGGACCGCCTGTAGAATATGGCCTGATCTCGCGCGCCGGCCGTTCGGCGCGGAGGCACACCGCACAGAAGTTTCCCTATGGTTTCCGTCGTCCATGCCCTGCCGGATTCCGGCGTCGATGAATACGCGCTGCCGCGGCTGACCGAAGGTCTGTCGGCGGAGCTTTGCGGCAAGGTCGCGCGCGCCTTCGCGCTGGCCGGAGAACTCTACGGTGGGCGCAAGCTCGGCACCGGCGAAGGCGCCTTTCCGCACGCCGTGGGCACGGGGCTGATCGTCGCCGCGCTCAATCTCGACAGCGACACGCGCATCGCCGCGCTGCTGTTCGCCGCCTACGACAGTCTCGAAGAGGCCAAGGAGAAGCTGGCCGCAGAATTCGGCGAGCCGGTGGCGGCGCTGGTGCACGGCCTCTACCGCCTCGGCACGCTGCGGCCGCTGACGCGCGCCGCGGCGCTGGGCGCGGCGGAAGTGAAGACGCAGGCCGAGACGCTGCGCAAGATGCTGCTGGCGATGTCCGAGGACATCCGCGTCGTGCTGCTGCGGCTGGCCAGCCGCACGCAGACGCTGCGCTGGTACACCGACCATCCGGGCCAGGCGCGCGAGGACACGGCGCGCGAGAGCCTGGAAATCTATTCGCCGCTCGCCAACCGGCTCGGCGTCTGGCAGGTGAAGTGGGAGATCGAGGACCTCTCGTTCCGCTTCATCGAACCGGACACCTACAAGCGCATCGCCAAGATGCTCGACGAGAAGCGCGCCGAGCGCGAGTCCTTCATCGCCCAGGCGGTGGCGCGGCTGCAGCAGGAACTGGCGAAGTCGGGCATCAAGGATGCCGAGATCTATGGCCGGCCCAAGCATATCTACAGCATCCGCAACAAGATGCGCGGCAAGGACATCGACTTCGACAAGGTCTACGACGTGCGCGCCCTGCGCATCGTCGTCGCCAGCGAGCGCGACTGCTATACCGCGCTGGGGGTCGTGCATGCGCTGTGGCAGCCGATCCACGGCGAGTTCGACGACTACATCTCGCACCCGAAGGGCAACTACTACCGCTCGCTGCATACGGCGGTGATCGCCGACGACGGCCGTTCGCTCGAAGTGCAGATCCGCACGCCGGAAATGCACCGCCACGCCGAACTCGGCGTCGCCGCGCACTGGCGCTACAAGGAGTCGGGGACTTCCGCCAAGGCCGATTCCGCGTACGACGACAAGATCGCCTGGCTGCGGCAGCTCTTGTCGTGGCGCGACGAGGTCACCGATTCGGAGGCCTGGGTCGAGCAGTTCAAGCGCGCCTCGCTCGACGACACGATCTACGTCATGACGCCGCAGGGCCGCGTCATCGACCTCGCCAAGGGCGCCACGCCCATCGACTTCGCCTACCGGGTGCACACCGACATGGGCCACCGTTGCCGCGGCGCCCGCGTCGACGGCCACCAGGTGCCGCTCAACACGGCGCTGCAGAACGGCCAGCGTATCGAGATCGTCACGGCGAAGAGCGGCGGTCCTTCGCGCGACTGGCTCAGCGCGCCGGGCTACCTGGCGACGTCGCGGGCACGGCAGAAGGTCAAGCAGGGGTTCGCCGCGCAACAGGAAGAGGCGATGCTCGCGGAAGGCCGCGCCTTCGTCGCGAAGGAATTGCAGCGCGACGGCCAGACCCAGGCCAACCACGACGAGCTCGCCCACAAACTCGGCTTCAAGAACGTCGACGCGCTGTTTCTCGCCGCGGCGCGCGGCGAGGTCGGCGCCCGCGCCATCCAGGTGGCGCTGCGCGGCGAGGCCGCGGCCTCGCCGGAGCCGGAGATACAGACGCGCGCCAGCCGTGCCGGCGGCTCGAAGATCCTCGTCGTCGGCGTCGACAAGCTGCTGACGGTGCTGGGCACTTGCTGCAAGCCGGTGCCGCCCGACGCCATCGCCGGTTTCGTCACGCGCGGGCGCGGCGTCTCGGTGCACCGAGTCGATTGCGTGAACTTCCGCAACATGGTGGCGCGCAATCCCGAGCGCGTCATCGACGCGCAATGGGGCGGCCAGCAGGAGGCGCTCTACGCCTCCGACATCGTCGTCGAGGCCAACGACCGCCAGGGCCTGCTGCGCGACATCTCGGACGTGCTGTCGAAGGAGAAGATCAACGTTACCGCGGTCAACACGCTGTCGAAGGCCGGCATCGCGCGCATGGCCTTTACCATCGAGTTGCCGGGGCTGGCGCCCTTGCAGCGCGTGATGGCGCTGGTCGGAGAGGTGGCGGGGGTGTCGAGTGTGCGGCGGGGCTAGGCGGCGTCGGATTGCGCTCGCTCAACCGGGCGGGATACCGTGCGCCAGCGCCTTGTCCGATTCGAGAATATGGTGGGTCAGCCAGGCCATCAGGAAGTGCAGCAGTGACACCGACAGCGTCGCCGTGCCGGCGTTGTATTTTTCCTTGAAGTCGAGGACGTCGCGGACCAGCTTGGCATGCTCGGCACGATGCCGGGGGGCGTCCGCGTACCGATGCGCGGCCATCAGTCTCTCCTCGTTGGCGAAGTGCGTCTGGGTGTAGCTGACGAGTTCGTCGAGCACCTCGCCGCAAGCCTGCCGGCCGCGGCCGGCGCTCATGGCGTCGCCGAGTTCGTTGATCAGGCCGACCAGCTTCTGGTGGTCGCGGTCGATGATGCTGTGCCCCACTTTCAAGCTGTCGTTCCATTCCATCATTGCCATGGCGTTGTCCTGTCCGTCTAGACCTTAAAGCGCTCGACCGCCTGCCTGCGCTTCAGCGCCTGCTCTTCGAGATTGCCGGCCGCGCCCGACGACTGGTTGGCCAGGAAGCTGTTCTTCTCGCTCTTCTGCGCGATCTTCTCGACTTCCTGGGCCAGCAGGTTTGCCGCCTGGGTCTGTTCGCGCAAGGCGGAGGAGATTTCGTCGACGGCGCCCTGGACCTTGCCGGTGCTGGCCTCGATCTGGGTCATCGACTCGCCGGAGCGTTCGGCCATGCGCATGCCTTCCTGAACCAGCGCGCTGCTCAGGTCCATGTCCTGCACCGAGCTTTGCGTGCTTTGCTGGATGGCGCCGATCATGGTGGCGATCTCCTGCGTCGATACCGTGGTGCGTTCGGCCAGCTTCCTCACTTCGTCGGCGACGACGGCGAAGCCGCGGCCCTGGTCGCCGGCCCGCGCGGCCTCGATGGCGGCGTTCAGGGCCAGCAGGTTGGTCTGGTCGGCAATGTCCTTGATGACGTCGACGATGTTCGATATCTCGCGCGACTTGCCGTCGAGTTGCCGGATCATCTGCGTCGAATGCCCGACCGAGGCCGTGATCTTGCTCAGCTCGCCGACGGCGTCGCGAACGCGGCCGGCCCCTTCGTCGGAGAGTTGGCCGGCTTCGGTCGCCACTTTCTGCGCGTGGCTGGCGTTGTCGGCGACGGTGGCGATGCTGACGGTGATCTCCTCGATGGCCGCGGCCATCGCCACCGTCGCCTCGTTCTGCTCCTGCGAGGTGGCCGCCACCTGCTGCGCCGACGACGCCAGATGGGCGACGGCGTCCGTCAATTCACGGGCATTGGCGAGCACGTGCCCGACCAGGCTGCGCAAGTGTTCCTGCATGTTGCGCATGTTCGCGAGCAGGCTCGATTCGTCGCCCGGCCGCAGTGCGACGTCGACCGACAGGTCGCCCGCGGCGATGCGCCGCGAGATTTCGGTGGCGTAGGCCGGCTCGCCGCCGAGCTGGCTGAGCAGGCGGCGGACGATGACGCCGACGACGAAGAACAACACGATCTGCAGGGTGCCCTGGCCGATCCAGATCCAGGTGTCGATGCTGCGGATGCGGGCGAGGTCGTCGTTGACGTCGACGACGACGCTGGCGGCACCGAGCACCGCGCCTTCGTCCACGCCATGGCAGCGCAGGCAATTGGTGGTGCGGAAGTTCTTGCTGGCGATGAACGGCACCACGGTCCTCAGCAGCGTTCCGCCTTTGCCGTCGCTGATCATCCGGTGTTCGGTCTTGCCGCCGGCGAGGACGCTGCGGTCCAGGTCGTCGACCGGCTGCTCTTCGGGCAGGCCGGCGTCGAATTCGTCGGTGACGCCCTTGCCGCGCACGATCCGCATTTCCCTGATCCTGTCCGACGCGCCCATCTTCTTGATGAAGAGTGCGCGGCTCGCCTTGTCGCTGATGACGTCGTCGTCGCCGATCTTGGTGAGCATCAGGGTGTTCAAGCCGTTGATGGCGCCGTCGGCGATCGTCGTCGCCTGCGCTTCGGCGGCCCGCAGCACCTGGTTCTCGAACCTGACCGCGATCCATTGCTGGGCGGCGACGAGGATCACGATCAGGAAACCCTGAATCAGAATCTGCAACTTGAACTGTAGCCCGATCCTGCGCCACCAGTTTGAAATGCCGTCCATTGCGAGATTCTCCACGGGTTCAACAGCGGTGCGTTCTTGCCGGCCGCACCTGGGTTGCCGGCGGGGAAGTCATGGTAGGCCATAGTGTTGCGGCGAACGCCCGGCGCGATAATCGGCGCAGGATTAAATTGCTTGTAGGAAGTGTCCGATTTCGAGGAAGTGTCGGATTTCGGCGGCCGTGGCCACCCTCTCCCCACCGAACGCCCCGGCCGTAGCCGCATAAGGTATCCTTAAGCGCCCTTAACTTCCGTCTATTCCGCCGCGGTGAGCCACAAGCACCTGAACCTATTGCGCACGATCTTCCAGGACCCGCTGAGCAGCAACATCCACTGGCGGGAGGTCGAATCCTTGCTCAATCACCTTGGGGCGACGGTCGAGCCAAGCCACGGCGCGCGCTTCCGCGTCGTGCTGAACCGGGTTGAGGTTTTTCTGCACCATCCCCACCACAGCAACGCCTGCGACAAACAGGACATCAAGCACCTGCGAGAATTCCTGGCGCACGCGGGCGTCAGCCCGTCGAGCTACGAGGCCGGCGAAGGCTGAAACGCGGCGCGGCGGTTCGCCGTCGTTCCGGCAACAATCCCCAGAGGAGAGCGTCAATGTCAGTAGCAGCCCCTATTCCCGCCACCCTGATCCCCGGCGACGGCATCGGTCCCGAAATCGTCGAAGCCACCGTAATGGTGCTCGACGCGCTTGGCGCCAACTTCGACTGGGAGGTCTGCCAGGCCGGCCTGGCCGGCATGAAGGCGGCCGGCGATCCGCTGCCGCAGGAAACGCTGGCGTCGATCCATCGCACCCGGCTGGCCCTCAAGGGGCCGCTGGAAACGCCGGTCGGCGGCGGCTACCGCTCGTCGAACGTGCGCCTGCGCGAGGAGTTCAAGCTTTACGCCAACGTGCGTCCCGCCTACACCATCATTCCGGGCGGCCGCTTCGAGAACATCAATCTCGTCCTGATCCGCGAGAACAACGAGGGCCTCTACGTCGGCTTCGAGCACTACATCCCGATCGGCGACGATCCGCGCGCGGTGGCCATGGCCACCGGCGTGAACACGCGCGCCGGGGCGCGGCGCATCGCCGAGTACGCCTACGACTACGCCGTGAAGAACGGTCGCAAGAAGGTCACCATCGTGCACAAGGCCAACATCATGAAGGCGCTGACCGGACTATTCCTGGAGACCGCGCTCGACATATCGAAGAAGTACGCGGGCCGCGTCGACACCGATCAGCGCATCGTCGACGCGTGCGCCATGCAGCTCGTGCTCAACCCGTGGCAGTTCGACGTGCTGGTCACCACCAACCTGTTCGGCGACATCCTCTCCGACGAAATCTCCGGCCTCGTCGGCGGTCTCGGCATGACGCCGGGCGCCAACATCGGCGAGGACGCGGCGATCTTCGAGGCGGTGCACGGGTCGGCGCCCGACATCGCCGGCAAGGGCATCGCCAACCCGACGGCGATCCTGCTGGCGGCGGCGATGATGCTCGACCACGTCGAGCGGCGCGATCTGGCGACGCGCCTGCGCCAGGCCATCGACCAGGTGCTGAACGTGGACCAGGTGCGCACCGGCGACCTCGGCGGCACGGCGTCGACCAAGGAGTACGCGGCGGCGTTGATCCGCCGGGTCGCCGCCTGAGCGGCCGGCCCGCCGCATCGTGCCGTTATGCGTCCGGGCGGTCCGTAGTCTATGTTCAAATGAGGAGGCGATAGTTGCCGTTACGACGGACAAAGGGGATGCGGATACTATGACGCCAGACAACCATGCGGAAGCGCAGGGCATGACTGCGGATGGCGCGCCGCACTGGACGGCGCCGCGGGAACCAGGCCCATACGCGGGTCCCCATGTCGACTTCCGCGCGATCGACTACCGCAGCGTCCCGGTCAAGGCGGACATCATCTCGGGGATCATGCGCCTGGACGTGGAGTCGGACAGTTGCTTCCGCGAACTGGACGGTTACGTGGGGTCCGACCTGGGTGTCGCGACCTTGCTCCTGCGCGTGGCGAATTCGCCTTTTTACAGCCGCGGCACCAGGATCGCCAACATTCCCAAGGCGATCAGCGTGCTCGGCTTCAATGTCGTGCGCTCGCTGGCGATGCTGGCGTTCGGCCGCTCGCTGTTCGCCCAGTCGCGGAACGCCCTGTTCCAGCGGCACATCTGGCAGCATTCGCTGTTGACCGCCATCGCCGGCCGCACGATCTGCCTGGACATCGGCGACGACAAGGACAAGGACGAAGCCTTCATCGCCGGACTCATGCACGACGTCGGAAAAGTCCTGATGTTCACGCATCGGCCGCATCGCTACCTCGACGTGCTCGCCCTGGTCCTCGGCGACGGCTATGCGAGCGTCGCGGCCGAGCAGCGGGTCTTCGGCTGCGACCACGTCCAGGTGGGACGCGAAGCGGTGACGCAATGGCGGTTGCCGGAACGTTTCGCCGACTTCATGGGCGTGGACCTGTCGGCGCCCCGGCCCGAGTTCGCCGCCGACCCTGTGAGGCTCAGCCTCGCCGTCGCCAACAGCCTGATCGCCGGCAGCGGGATCGGCGCCCGGCCGGTTGCCGACGTCGCAGCGAGGAAGGCCAGCCTGCTGGCCTTCGGCCTGGATGCCGATTTGTGCGAGCAATTGTTCCAGGGGGATTTCGTCGCCGGCCTGATGGAAGACGATACCTATCGGCTCTGCGCCAATCTCTGACATGGCGGCCTCCGCTTCCGCCAGTGACAAATCTTCGATCGACGCCCGCGCCGTGCGGCTCTGCGCGCTCGACCACGGTCCCTGGCTGGAGGTGCAGCAGAATTTGCGGCGCGCCCTCGAAGCCCGCCGTCTCGGCCGGCTGGCCGCGCCGACGACGGTGATTCTCAACGACCTGCTCAACAGCGCCGTGAAGACGCTGCATCGACACGTGTTCCGCCGCGTCATGGAAGCCGATTTCGGCTTGTCGATGCGCGAGAACGACGAACAGACGGAAGCTTTTTACGGAACGGAGATGGGCGAACACGGTTCCGAGAACATCGCCCGCGCCTGTGAAGCCGGCGGCTGGCAAATCACGGTCGGCTTTCCGCCGCCGGCGGACGCGGCTGTCGACGCACTGGTGCACGTGGATATGCCTTTCCCGTGGGATCGCGGCCAATGCCAGACCGATAAGCTGATCGATGCCCTGGGTTTCCGGCTCGACGTCGAAGCAGTCGCCGAAGGCTGCCGCATCGCCCTGACGAAACCGAACGACCGGCACGCGCAATCCGCGCCGACGCTGCTCGATCACGGACAGCGGGCAGACGGCGTCGAGCGCATCTTCGACCAGTTGGGCTATGGCCTGATCCATTTCTCCGCCGTCGGCGAAGTCGTCGCCGCTTCGCCTTCGATGCTCGCCCGACTGGAACTGGAGGGGCGGCAAGACTGGTCGCACGCGCTGGCCGACGCCATTCCCTTGAGCTTCCACGACGAAGTCATCTGGGGGCAGGCGCTGACGGAAGGCAACGGCGCCTTCGAGAACTTCCGCATCCGCGTCGGGCTCGCCGGCGCCGGCGGCAAGTCCATCCTCTTCAACGTCAGCGGTTTTCGCGACGCCGACGGCACCGTCCGCTCCCTCTGGCAGAGCGTGTCCGAAGAGGACGGCGCCGGCCAGCTTGCCGAGGGCTCCATCCTCAGCGGCATGCGCATCCACAAGATCACGCGCCACTACGTGCCGCAACTGGTCGAGCAGAAAGCCCGCGACGCCGTGCGCCAGGGCAAGGCCTCGCTGACCAACGAGGAACGCCGCGTCGCGGTTCTCTTCTGCGATATCGTCGGCTTCACATCCTACGTCGAGCGCAACGCCGACACCGAATCCATCATCGATACCCTGAACTTCATCTTGCGCCGCGTCTCCCATTCGGTGACGCGGAACAACGGTTTCATCGACAAGTTCATGGGCGACTCCATCATGGCCATCTTCGACGATCCGGCCGATGCCGTGCTGGCCGCAGTCGACATGCAGAGCCATGCCGAGGACATGAACCGATTGCGCTCCCGCGCCGGCCAGCAGATACTGCAACTGCGTATCGGCATCCACTGGGGCGAGGTCGTCATCTGCAACGTCGGCACGGTCGAACGCCTGGACTGGACCGCGATCGGCGACGTCGTGAATACCGCCGCCCGCATCGAGAAGGGCTGCCAGCCCGGATCCATCCTGATCAGCGCGGCGACGCGGGATGCCATCGCCGCGGTGCGGCCGGGGCAATTCAAGTTCGGCGAAGCGTTCGGGCTGCGGGCGAAGGGAAAGCGCGATGATCTGGCCGTCTGCAATGTCGGCATGGCAGCGTCATAGGGAGGCTCCGGCCGCAAGGGGAACGGCGGCGAGTGGCCGGCGTCGTCGCTCGCTGCGGCGGCGCCGGACGCGACGCTCATGAACCTGAAGACCATCGCCGCGTTCGTGTCCAGCTTGTTCCGGGCCGCCAGGCCGTCGCCGCCCGCGTCGATGCCGGGGCATGCGACGATCGGCCGCTTCGCGGTACTCCGCTCCCTCGGCCGCGGCGCGCAGGGCGCTGTCTATCTCGCGCGCGACCCGGACCTGGATCGGCTCGTCGCCGTCAAGATCGTGAGCGACGTGCCGGGGCGGGCCGCGGATGCCGGCGGCGGGTGGCCGCAGGCGCGCAACCTGGCTCGCTTGCGCCATCCC
>DAIEEM010000108.1 GCA_027325905.1 Rhodocyclaceae bacterium | reverse complement strand
ACCAGCACCTCGCCGCGCCAGCCTTCGACGACGCCGAAGCCGCAGGCACCGGCGGCTGGAGCAACAACGGCGCGCGTCTCTCCGGCCGGCAGGGCGACGGCGATTTCGCGGATCAGCCGCAGCGACTCGGATATCTCGTCGAAGCGCACGGCGGCGCGGGCGGCGACGTCGCCGCGGTCGTCGGTGGCCGGGCGCACGCCGAGCGCGGCGTAGGGCGGCGGCGGCGTGTAGCCCTGACGGTAGGCGCGGCCGTCGAGCAGGATGCCGGAGGCGCGCGCCGCCATGCCGGTCAGCGACAGCTCGCGGGCGATGTCGGCGCCTATGATGCCGGTGGTGAGGAAGCGGTCCTGCAGGCCGGCGTGCTCGTCGTAGATCTTGCGCAGCGCCCGTACTTCGGGGGCGAGCGCATAGCACTGCTCGACGATGGCGTCGAGCGCCGGCGCGTCGAGATCAACGCCGACGCCGCCGGGGACGGTGCGGTCCATCATGAAGCGGTGGCCGAACAAGCGCGCGTTGAGGCGCAGCCAGTCCTCCTTGAGGCGCATGAACTGCGTCAGGCCGAAGCCGAACGCGGCGTCGTTGCCCAAGGCGCCCAAGTCGCCGAGGTGGTTGGCGACGCGCTCGCGCTCGAGCATGAGGGCGCGCAGGCCCAGCGCCCGCGGCGGCGGCGCGGCGGCGCAGGCGGCCTCGACGGCGGCGGCGTAGGCCCAGGCGTAGGCGCAGGTGGAATCGCCGGAAATGCGGCCGACCAGGCGGCTGCCTGCGGCGACGTCGGCGCCGCTGAACAGCTTCTCGACGCCCTTGTGCTGGTAGCCGAGGCGCTGCTCGAGGCGCAGCACTTTTTCGCCGACGACGGAGAAGCGGAAGTGGCCGGGCTCGATGATGCCGGCATGGATCGGACCGACCGGGATTTCGTGCGCGCCGTCGCCGCCGACCTTGACGAAGTCGTAGTCGGAAGGCAGGTTGGGGAAGCCGACGCCGACGCCGGCTTCGTGCTTGGCATCGAAGCGCAGCGGATACCAGTCCGCCGGCCAGGCGCCGTGACGCAGCCAGGGCCGCTGGTCGGCGCCGTCGGAGGCAATGCCGACCATGTCGCGCGTCGCGCGCTGCATGCGGTTGGCGGCGGGGAAGATGCCGGCGAGATCGGGATAGACGGGATGATCGGCCGGCAAGTCGAGTTCGATCCAGGCGTGGCCCATGTCGAGGCCGAAAACGACGTGCAGCCGGTAGCCGCCGCCGCGCTGCCGCTCATCGCTGCCCCACAGCGCGGCAAGGCGGCCGTCGGCGCGGAATACGGCGGTGGTGAAGTTCCACAGTTGCCCGCCGCTGGCGACGCGTCCGTGCCAGACCGGGCTGCCGACACCGGGCTGGGGATCGAATTCGATGGGTTCGTCGTAGAACTGCATGTCAGTTGCTCCACCGCGCTTGGGCGCGCGCCACGGGCAGCGGGTGGCCGAGTCCCTCCATGTCCCCCGGGCCGAAAAAGCGCCGGCCCTCCTCCTTTACTTGCGGGACTCGGCCACCCGCCACCCGTGGCGCTTCACCGTTCGGTTTTGGATCCAGCAAGAAACCAGGCTTCCGCTCGGGCTGGTGGGGTGCTCTACTGCGCGTAAGTAAAGGAGGAGGCGCCGGCCTTTTGGCGCCGGGGGACATGGAGCGCAGCAGAGCACCCCGCCGGCCCGAGTGCACCACCGGCCCGTGCGGCGCCGCCGACGTCGAAATAAACGGTTGCCCCATTTCAGCCCAGCATCCTCGCCGCTTCATGGAACCAGCGCGTCAAGTAAGGAGGAATGTAAAGCCCGATCATCAGCACGATCGACAAGTGCACGAACACCGGCGTGATGGCCGGCGCATGCGGCAGCGGCTTCGCATGCGTCTCGCC
>DAIEEM010000090.1 GCA_027325905.1 Rhodocyclaceae bacterium | reverse complement strand
TCGGGCGGCGATTACACGGTGTCGGGCGTGCCGCGCATGCACGAGCGGCCGATCGGCGATCTCGTCGACGGCCTGCGCCAGATCGGCGCCGACGTGCGCTATCGCGGCAACGCCGGCTTCCCGCCGCTGGAGATTCGTCCGGCGCAGATCGCGCTGGCGGCGCCGATCCGGGTGCGCGGCGACGTCTCCTCGCAGTTCCTCACCGCCTTGCTGCTGGCCTTGCCGCTCACCGGCCGCGACGCCGTGATCGAGGTGACGACGGAACTGATTTCCAAGCCCTACGTCGAGATCACGCTGAACCTGATGGCGCGCTTCGGCGTGACGGTTCGGCGCGAGGGCTGGCAGCGCTTCGCGATCGCGGCGGGCCAGCGCTACCGCAGCCCCGGCGTCGTGCACGTCGAGGGCGACGCCTCGGCGGCGTCGTATTTCCTCGCCGCCGGCGCCATCGGCGGCGGGCCGGTGCGCGTCGACGGCGCGGGGCGCGCCAGCATCCAGGGCGACGTGCGCTTCGCCGAGGCGCTGGAGCAACTCGGCGCCCGCATCGAGTGGGGCGACAACTTCATCGTCGCGCGCGGGCCGGCGGCGGGAAAGCTGAAGGCCTTCGACCTCGACCTCAATCACATTCCCGATGCGGCGATGACCCTGGCGGTGACGGCCCTGTTCGCCGACGGTCCCTGCCGGCTGCGCAATATCGGCTCCTGGCGCGTCAAGGAGACCGACCGCATCGCGGCCATGGCGACCGAACTGCGCAAGCTCGGCGCGGCGGTGGAGGAGGGCGCGGATACCTTGCGCGTGACGCCGCCGCCGCGGCTTGCGCCGCATGCCGCCATCGACACCTACGACGATCACCGCATGGCGATGTGCTTTTCGCTGGTCGCCTTGGGCGGCGTGCCGGTGCGCATCAACGAGCCGCAGTGCGTGGCGAAGACTTTTCCGGAGTACTTCATGGCATTCGAACAAGTGACGGCGCCGGTGATCGCCATCGACGGCCCTTCGGCGTCGGGCAAGGGCACGGTGGCGCAGCGCGTCGCGGCCGAACTCGGTTTCCACTTTCTCGACAGCGGCGCGCTTTACCGCCTGACGGCGCTGGCGGCGCTGCGGGCCGGCGCCGCGCTCGACGACGAGAGCGCCGTGGCGGCGGTGGCGGCGGCCTTGCCGGCGCAGTTCGTCGGCGAGCGCATCCTGCTGTCGGGCGACGACGTCACGGCGGCGATCCGCGCCGAAGACATCGGCGTCGGCGCCTCCCAAGTGGCGGCGCTGCCGGCGGTGCGCACGGCCCTGCTGGCGCGCCAGCGCGCCTATCGGCGCCTGCCGGGACTGGTCGCCGACGGCCGCGACATGGGCTCGGTGGTGTTTCCCGAGGCGGCGGCGAAGGTGTTCCTCACCGCCAGCGCCGAAGCGCGCGCCGAGCGCCGCCATAAACAGTTGATCGAAAAGGGAATGGCTGCTAATATGCGTCCCCTTTTGCAGGATGTCGTAAAAGAAATGAGGGAACGCGACGCGCGCGATGCCGCGAGAAGCGTGGCGCCCCTCAAGCAGTGCGCCGATGCCGAGTTGGTGGATACCACGACCATGGGCATCGACGAAGCGGTTGCCGCCGTGCTGGACATCGTCCGCAGGCAGTTGCCGCGCCAGGAGTCGTGACGGCCGCCCGGCCGTTGCGGCAATGTTTAACCAACCCGCCGGCTCATGGCGGTTATTTGGAATACGTCTATGTCTGCTACTACCTCTGTTGCTGCCGAGAACCCCATGGAAAGCTTCGCCGCCCTCTTCGAGGAAAGCCTGTCGCGCCAGGAGATGCGCGCCGGTGAGGTGATTACGGCCGAAGTCGTCCGCATCGACCAGAACTACGTCGTCGTCAACGCGGGTCTCAAGTCCGAAAGTTTCATCCCGGCCGAGGAATTCAAGAACGACCGCGGTGAAGTCGAAGTCCAGCCCGGCGAGTTCGTGCTCGTCGCCATCGAGATGCTCGAAGACGGCTACGGCGAAACGCGCCTCTCGCGCGACAAGGCCAAGCGCATCGCTGCCTGGAACGACCTCGACAAGGCGCTCACCGATGGCGCGCTGGTCAAGGGCATGATCACCGGCAAGGTCAAGGGCGGCCTCACCGTCATGGCCAACGGCATCCGCGCCTTCCTGCCCGGTTCGCTGGTCGATACGCGCCCGATCAAGGACACCACGCCTTTCGAAGGCAAGGAATTCGAATTCAAGGTCATCAAGCTCGACCGCAAGCGCAACAACGTCGTGCTCTCGCGCCGTGCCGTGCTCGAAGCCAACATGGGCGAAGAGCGCCAGAAGCTGCTGGAAAACCTGCAGGAAGGCACCATCGTCAAGGGCATCGTCAAGAACATCACCGACTACGGCGCGTTCGTGGACCTCGGCGGCATCGACGGCCTGCTGCACATCACCGACCTGGCCTGGCGCCGCGTGCGCCACCCGTCGGAAGTGCTCAACGTCGGCGACGAAGTCACCGCCAAGGTGCTCAAGTTCGACCAGGAAAAGAACCGCGTCTCGCTCGGCATGAAGCAGCTCGGCGAAGATCCGTGGGTAGGCATCGGCCGCCGCTATCCGCAAAGCACGCGCCTGTTCGGCAAGGTCACCAACCTCACCGACTACGGCGCTTTCGTCGAGATCGAGCAGGGCATCGAAGGATTGGTGCACGTTTCCGAGATGGACTGGACCAACAAGAACATCCATCCGACCAAGGTTGTCCAACTGGGCGACGAAGTCGAAGTGATGATCCTCGAGATCGACGAAGAGCGCCGCCGCATTTCGCTGGGCATGAAGCAATGCCAGGCGAATCCGTGGGACGACTTCTCGATGAACCACAAGAAGGGCGACAAGGTCCGCGGCGCCATCAAGTCGATCACCGACTTCGGCATCTTCATCGGCCTGCCCGGCGGCATCGACGGCCTGGTGCACCTGTCCGACCTGTCGTGGTCCGCCACCGGCGAGGAAGCCAAGCAGAACTACAAGAAGGGCGACGAGGTCGAGGCCATGGTGCTCTCCATCGACGTCGAAAAGGAACGCATCTCCCTCGGCATCAAGCAGATGGACGGCGACCCCTTCACCAGCTTCATCGCCACCCACGACAAGAACAGCCTCGTCACCGGCACGGTGAAGAGCGTCGATGCGCGGGGTGCGGTGATTGACCTCGGTGGCGACGTCGAAGGCTATCTGCGTGTTTCCGAGTTTGCGCGTGAGCGTATCGAAGACCTGTCCCAGCATCTCAAGGTCGGCGAGACCGTCGAGGCCCTGATCATCAACGTCGATCGCAAGT